>JBFMFA010000041.1:0-11564 GCA_040753195.1 Gemmatimonadota bacterium
CTGATGCAGATGGCAAAGGTGTCGGCGGTGCTCTCTCAGCTCGCCGAGCGACGTATACCATATGTATCGATCTTGACGAATCCTACGACCGGCGGAGTCAGCGCGAGCTACGCTATGCTGGGCGACGCGATCATCGCCGAACCGGGGGCAGTTATCGGGTTCGCCGGCCCCCGCGTCATTAAACAGACCCTGGGTCAGGATCTGCCCGAAGGTTTTCAGACGTCCGAATTCTTGCTTGAGCACGGGATGCTCGATCTGGTGGCGCATCGGCGTGAGCTCAAACCGACGGTTGGCCGACTACTGCGACATATGAGCGGGAGACCCGCCGCTACGGCGTGGGCCACGACCTAGCAGCGTACAACCGAGCGCTGCAGGCGCTCTTTGCGCGCACGACAGGAAAGAGCAAGTTCGGTCTGGAGCGCACGGAGGCGCTGCTCGCGGCGTTAGGCAATCCACATCGGCGCTTTGACGTGTTTCACGTCGCGGGCACGAACGGGAAGGGGAGTGTCTGCGCGACGCTCGATGCAGTGCTGCGCGCGCGGGGTCTGCGCGTTGGCAAATACACGTCACCTCATCTGGTGGACTTTCGCGAGCGATTCCTCGTGGATGGCAGTGCGGTCGACGCCGGTTTCGTGATCGATTTTATCGAGCGATGGACACCGACGGTCGAACGCCTGGGCGCGACGTTTTTCGAGGCGACAACGGCGATGGCGTTTCACCTCTTCGCCGAGCGGGAGGTGGATGTCGCCGTCGTCGAGACGGGGTTAGGCGGCCGGCTCGATTCGACGAACGTTGTGCAGCCAGTGGTGGCCGGCGTCACGTCCATTGGCATCGATCATACGGAATACCTCGGGGAGTCGCGTGATGAGATCGCGCGGGAAAAGGCCGGCATTTTCAAGGCCGGGGCCGGCGCCGTCGTCGGCGAGCGCGAAGATCGCATTGCCGGCATCCTCGTTAGGTACGCTCAGGCGTCTCTCGCGAAACCGGTGCTCGTGGTTCGCGAGCGTTATGCACCGCGCGACGTCACGTTACGCGGCGACGGAACCACCTTTCACCTTGGCGGGGTAACGCCGGCAACGTGGCACACGCCGCTCGTCGGTGATCATCAAGCATGGAACGCCGCCACCGCGATCGCTATGCTGGAGGCGGCGGGTCCTCGTTATGCGGGCCGCCACGACGACACGCGCCGTGCGTTGGAGGACGTTCGCCTGCCGGGGCGCTTTCATCATGTCGACGGGTTGATATTCGACGTGGCGCACAACCCGGATGGGGCGCGTGTGCTCGCGCAGACGGTGAAGGCGGTCGCGCCACCACGTCCTATCGTCGTGTTGTTATGCGTGCTCGATGACAAGGACTGGCGCGGCGTTATGCAGGAATTGTCGGCGGTGGCTGAACATTTCGTGCTCACCATGGCGCCGACGGCACCAGCCAGTCGCGCCTGGCAGACGGAGCACGCCCTGGCGTTTGCCCGCGAACAAGCGTGGAGCGCGGAAGCGATCGACGAGTTCGAGCAAGCGCTCGAGCGGGCGCGCGGCGCAGGGGCCACCGTCTTGATCACGGGCTCGTTTCACACCGTAGGCGACGCGATGGTTCGCTTGCAGGTCGATCCAATCGCCGGGTAGATTCCTCGGATGTCAGCGGGGGCGTTACCCGGTTTTCGCGATTTTTACCCGACCGAATTGGCAGAGCGCGCGCATATCATGCGCGCCTGGCGATCGGTAGCGCGGCGTTTTGGCTTTGTCGAGTACGACGGGCCTCCGTTGGAAGCGCTCGAGCTTTATACAAAAAAGAGCGGCGACGAAATCGTCGGCCAGCTGTATAACTTCACCGACAAAGGTGGACGCGAGGTCGCGCTGCGTCCGGAAATGACACCGACCGTCGCTCGCATGGTCGCGGCACGAGCCAATGCGCTGCGCAAACCGGTGAAGTGGTTCTCCATGCCGCAGCTCTTTCGGTATGAGCGAATGCAGCGCGGGCGCTTGCGGGAGCACTTTCAGCTGAACGTCGACATTTTCGGCGAAAGTGACGTTGCGGCGGATGCGGAGATCCTGGCTGTGGCGCTGGAGATCATGCGCGAGCTCGGTCTCAACCGTGGTGAGAAGCCCGATGTGCTGGCGAGGGTCTCGGATCGGCGTTTGCTGGCGGCGCTGCTCAATGCGTTGGGAGTGCCTGACGATGCGATGGGCATCGCATTCGCCGCAATCGACAAGGTCGAGCGCGAGCCCCGGGCGACGTTCGAAAAGCGCTTCAGCGACCGCGGTCTGTCACGCGAAGTTGCCGATCGCGTGTTCGACGCGGTGCATATGAGCGATCTGCGCACGTTAGGTAACGCATACGGGAGCACTCCTGCGGTACGCGAGGCGGTGGATCGGCTGCAGAGCTACCTTGACACGCTCGATGCACTCGGCGTGGCGCCGTGGGTGCGCCTCGATCTCCGCATCGTGCGCGGGCTGGCGTACTACACCGGCATCGTGTTCGAGCTGTTTGACGCGGCGGGCGAACTGCGCGCGGTGTGCGGTGGCGGGCGCTACGACACCCTGCTGTCGGATCTCGCGGAGGTCGACATGCCGGCGTTAGGCTTCGGCATGGGAGACGTCGTGCTCGCTGACCTGTTGCGTGAACGCGGCTTGCTGCACGTCGGCGTCGAGGGACCCGACTTCTGGCTGGCGGCGGACGAAGGCGCTCCGCGCGCGGCAGTCTTGCGCGCCGCGTCAGCCCTGCGCGGCATCGGCTGCAGCGTGGACTACGCGCTGCGACCGCAGTCAGTGAGCAAACAACGGAAGGCGGCCTATTCGGCCGGCGCTCGCTATTTCGCGGCGCTCGTGGATCCAGCACGGGCCCTCATCGCCGTCGATCCGCTGCATGCGAAGGACGACAATGGGGCTTCCCCGTTAGGCAACGCGCTTCCCGAGTCGCCGGTTCAGGCTGATCAGCTTCTCGCCGTGATTCGCGAAGCGCCTGAGCGAGTCAGCCCTGACTTGCGGGAGCGTATGGCAGGGCACAGGTCTAAGGTCAAAGGTCAAAGCTAGACATGGCAGACGATAAGAAGCTCACTCCACGCGATCAGGACTTCAGCGCGTGGTATAACGAAGTAGTGTTGCGCGCGGAGCTGGCGGACTATTCGCCGGTGCGCGGTTGCATGGTGATTCGTCCGCCTGGCTACGGGATTTGGGAGCGGATGCAGCAGGCGCTCGACCGGATGTTCAAGGACTCGGGGCACGTGAACGCGTATTTCCCGCTCTTCATCCCGGAGAGCTTCATGCACAAAGAGGCGGAGCACGTCGAAGGCTTCGCTCCGGAGCTTGCCGTGGTGACCCACGGCGGCGGACAGAAGCTCGCCGAGCCCCTCGTCGTGCGCCCGACCTCCGAGACGATCATCTACTCGATGTACGCGAAGTGGGTGCAGAGCTACCGCGACCTGCCCATTCTCATCAACCAGTGGGCGAATGTCGTTAGGTGGGAGATGCGCACACGGCTCTTCCTGCGCACGCTGGAGTTTCTCTGGCAGGAAGGACACACCGCGCACGCCACGCACGACGAGGCTGAAGCTGAGGCGCGCACGATCCTCGGCATCTATCGTCGTTTCATGGAAGAGTTCATGGCGATGCCGCCCGTCACGGGCCTGAAGACAGACTCCGAACGGTTTGCCGGGGCGCTGCGCACCTATTCGCTCGAAGCGCTCATGCAAGACAACAAGGCGCTGCAGGCGGGGACCTCGCACAACCTCGGCCAAAACTTTGCCAAGGCATTCGAGCTGACGTTTCAGGATGAAAGCGGACAGACGCAGCATGCCTGGAATACGAGCTGGGGTGTCACCACGCGACTGATCGGCGCTCTCGTTATGGTCCACGGTGACGACAACGGGATGCGGGTCCCGCCGCGGCTGGCCCCCACGGAGGTTGTGATCGTCCCGATCTGGAAAAGCGACGAAGAGCGCAGTCGTTTGCTGGAGGCTGCCTATCGAGTCCGCGACGAACTGCGCGCGTGGAACGGACGCGGCGACGATCGCATGCGTGTGCACGTCGACGCGCGTGAAGGAATCAAACCGGGTGCCAAGTACTACGAATGGGAGCTCCGCGGTGTCCCGCTGCGTGTCGAGATCGGCCCGCGCGATCTGGCGGGAGGTAGCTGCATGACGGTGCGGCGTGATTCGCGTGCGAAAGCGCCGGTGAGCCTAACGAACATCACCACAGGCATCTCCGCCATCCTCGAGACGATGCAACAGGAGATGTTCAAGGCGGCGAGAGATCGCCGCGAAGCGCACTCGGTGCGTGAACGCGTCACCTACGACAAGTTCAAGGAGATCATCGAGGGGGAAGGAGCCTTCGTCTACGCCGGCTGGAACGGTGACCCCGCAGTGGAGGCGGCCGTGAAAGCGGAGACCAAAGCGACGATCCGCTGCATTCCTGATCCCGAATTTCGCACGCCGGAGGCGCCGACGACGTGTTTGTATTCGGGCGAACCCGCCAAGCACGAGGTTGTGTGGGCCAGAGCGTACTGACCGACGCGTTTGTCCGCAGCGAGGGAGCGCTCCTCTGCGAAGGCGTGTCGCTCGCGCGCATCGCCGAGGCGGTCGGCACGCCGGCGTACGTTTATAGTCTGGGTGCGATTCGCGAGCAGTTCAGACGCCTAACGCACGCGATCGGCGACGCCCCGCACCGGGTGCACTACAGTTGCAAGGCGAACGGCAACGTTGCCATTCTGCGTACGCTCAAGGCGTTAGGCGCCGGTGTTGACGTCGTGTCCGGCGGCGAGATGCACAAGGCGCAGTTCGCAGGTTTTGCGTCGCGCGACATCCTCTTCGGCGGCGTTGGCAAAACGGAGCGAGAGATCGCGGAGGCTGTGGCGGCCGGCGTGCTGGCGATCAACGCGGAGTCGGAAGACGAAGTGCGCGTCATCAATGACGTCGCACAACGAGCGGGTGTCGTCGCCCGAGTCGGTCTGCGCGTCAATCCCGAAGTTGCGATCGAGGCCTTTCACGCATACACGCGCACGGGCGACAAGGGGCACAAGTTCGGGATCCCGTACGACGACGCGGCCGCTGTGGCGGAAGCCGCGACCAACCTGCCTGCCGTGCGGGTGGTAGCGCTGGATATGCACGTCGGCTCGCAGCTCACCGCCATGGCGCCGTACCGGCGCGCGCTGGAACGGATCCTGGCTCTCCTAGCCGACCTTCGGCGTAGCGGCATCTCCACGCTCGAATTCCTGGACATCGGCGGCGGGTTGGGCGTGACGTACAGCGCAGAATCTCCGCTCGATCTCAGCGAATATGGTGCGCTGGTGCGCGAGACCGCCGCTGAAACGGGCCTAACGATCCTCTTGGAACCCGGCCGCTTTCTGGTCGGGAACGCGGGTGTGCTGCTGGCGCGCGTGCTGTATCGTAAACGCAGCGGCGGCCGCAACATCCTCGTCACCGACGCCGGCATGAACGATCTCTTGCGGCCTTCGCACTATCAGGCCTATCATCGGATCGAAGCCGTCGAGATGCGCGAGGATGCTCATGGCGAGATGGCGCGCTTTGACGTGGTTGGTCCCGTTTGCGAAAGCGGGGACTTCCTGGCGCTCGATCGCGAGCTTCCCGAACTGCATGCGGGGGACCATCTCGCGGTCTTTTCAGCCGGAGCGTACGGGTTCAGCATGGCGTCGAATTACAACGCCCGTCCGCGGGCCGTCGAGGTGGTAGTGGACGCGGATCGTTATGCAATCGCCACGCAGCGCGAAACGTACGACGATCTCACGCGACATGAGGGACACGATCTCGTTTGGAGAGACGAGCCATGATCGTCGGCCTGATGTCGGACACGCATTGCCGTCTGCCGGCTATCCGGGACCTGATCGAGTACATGCAAGCGCACGACGTAAGCATGGTGCTGCACGCGGGAGACTACTGCGCGCCGTTTGCGTTGCTACCGTTCCAGGCGGCGAATATGCCGCTCGCAGGTATCTTCGGTCGCAATGACGGCGATCATGAAGGACTGCGCGCCGTCGCGCAGCAGAGCATGGGGATCGAGCTGTACGAGTCGCCCCATTCCCTGGAGTTGGGCGGCCAGCGCGTGCTGCTCGTCCACGACATTCAGGACGTGAGCACGCGGTCGATTGAGAGCCATTCCGTCGTCGTTCACGGCCAGACGCACCGCGAAGAAATGAAGATGCGGGGCGATACCTTAATCGTGAATCCGGGCGAGGGTTGTGGCTGGCTGTACGGCCGGCCCTCCGCCGCCATCCTGGATCTCGACTCATTGAAGGTGGACTTTTTCACACTGCCTAACGGTGGATAACAACCAGGTCAAGGGTCAAAGGTCAAAGGTCAAAGCAGACGGACAAGAGAGCCGCATACTCATTCTCGACTACGGGTCGCAATACACCCAGCTCATCGCGCGGCGCATCCGCGAGGCGCGCGTTTATTCCGAGATTCATCCACCCACCCGCGACCTCGAGTGGATCCGCGCGTGGCGGCCGACAGGCATCATCCTGAGTGGCGGTCCCAACTCGGTCTACGATGACGGGGCACCGACGGCCGCGCGAGAGCTTCTCGACGTTGCTCCGGTGTTAGGCATCTGCTACGGCATGAATCTCATCGTTCATCTCGAGGGCGGAACGATCGAGCCGGGAATCGAAGCGCGCGAATATGGGCGCGCCGCGTTTTCCGCGAGCGGGAACGGACACGGACTTTTCGCCGGGTTCGAACCTAACGACACCTCGCAGGTCTGGATGAGCCACGGCGATCGGGTGACCGTGCTGCCGAATGGCTATGTCCCGATCGGTCGCAGCGACTCCAGTCCCTACGCGGCGCTGCGGCACACGTCCAAACCGATCTTCGGGTTGCAGTTTCACCCCGAAGTTGCGCACACGTCCCGCGGCAAGGAGATCATCGACAACTTCTTGTTTGGGGTATGCCACGCACAGCCGTCCTGGACGCCAGGTGCGTTTATCGCAGACGAGGTTGAGCGCATCCGCGCCGTCGCCGGATCGGCGAAGGTGATTTGCGGGCTTTCCGGAGGCGTGGACTCATCCGTTGCCGCGGCCCTGGTGCATCGCGCTATCGGTCACAACCTGACGTGCATATTCGTCGATACCGGGCTTCTGCGCTTACATGAGCGGGAGCAGGTAGAGCGTACATTCCGCGCGAACCTCGGCATTGAGCTGATCACCGTGCGGGCGGAGGGGCAGTTCCTGTCCGCCTTGCGTGGCATCGAGGATCCCGAAGAGAAGCGCAAGCGCATCGGGCACACTTTCATCGACGTGTTCGAGGAAGCCGCGTTAGGCGTCGGCGCTGATGTGGAATTCCTGGTGCAGGGAACGCTCTATCCGGATGTGATCGAATCGTTCTCCCCGCGCGGAGGTCCGTCGGTCACGATCAAAACCCACCACAACGTGGGCGGTCTCAAGCCCGGGATGAAGTTCAAGCTCATCGAACCGCTACGAGAACTGTTCAAGGACGAAGTGCGTAATGTCGGTCGCGAGCTGGGTCTGCCCGAGGAGATGATCGCGCGGCATCCGTTCCCGGGACCCGGGCTCGCGATCCGCGTGCTCAGCGATGTGAGCGAGGAGAAGCTCGATGTGCTCCGACGCGCCGATGCGATCTACCTTGAAGAGATCAAAGCCGCAGGATTGTACGACGAGATCTGGCAGGCGTTCGCCGTGCTGCTCCCGGTGCGGTCGGTCGGCGTGATGGGCGACTACCGGACGTATGAGAACGTGGTCGGGCTGCGCGCCGTGACGAGCACCGACGGCATGACGGCGGATTGGTTTCCATTCCCGCACGACGTGCTCGCACGCATCTCCAGCCGCATCATCAATGAAGTAAAGGGCGTGAATCGCGTCGTCTACGATGTGAGCTCCAAACCTCCCGCCACGATCGAGTGGGAGTAGATGGGCTGGCGCCACCGGACGGAGCTGCTGTCTGGCGCTGGCCAACGCGGGCCGAGCTGCGTGACGTAACCCGTCTCGCGGGACCGATCGCCGTCGCCCAGCTGGGCATGATGGCGATGGGCGTGGTGGACGTCCTGATGGTGGGGCGCGTCTCGCCCCAGGCGATCGCGGCTGTCGCGTTAGGCAACTTCTATTGGGTGGTGATCGTCTTTTTCGGCCAGGGCGTGATCATGGTACTCGATCCGCTCGTTTCTCAGGCCGTTGGAGCCGGCGACGACCGTGCGCTGCGGCTCGCATTACAGCGCGGCCTTGTTCTGGTGCTCGGCGTCAGCCTCTTCTCGGCGCTGCTTTTGTGGCCGGCGCAGAGTGTGCTCACCTGGTCGCGTCAGCCGGCTGAGGTGATCCCGACGGCGACGGCGTACACGCACGCGGTGATTCCGAGTGTGCCGGCGTTCTTTCTTTTCATCGCCTGCCGGCAGACCCTGCAAGCGCTGCACCGCGTGACACCGATTCTGGTCGCGGTGCTCGTGGCGAACGTGGTGAACGCGCTGCTGGATTGGCTGTTGATCTACGGGCATTGGCGACTGCCCGCGTTAGGTGCCGTCGGCTCCGCGTGGGCGACGACGTTGAGCCGCTGGTTCATGCTCGCAGTTTTGCTGACGTTCACGGGAAAGCAGCTGATCGGCTATGTGCTGCCGCGTGTGCCGGGCGCCATCGCATGGCGTGACCTGTCGGCGATGCTTCGCGTGGGTGTGCCGATTGGCTTTCACCTGTTCCTGGAACTGGCGGGATTCGGGACGGCGATGCTCCTGGTCGGTCTGCTCGGCACGCTGCCGCTCGCGGCACACCATGTGACGATACAACTGGCGGCGCTCACATACATGGTCCCGTTAGGCGTCTCCGCGGCCGCGGCCGTGCTGGTTGGGCGAGCGATCGGGGCACGCGATGCGGAGGGAGCCCGCCGCGAAGCGGGCGCTTCATTTGTGATCGGCGTCGGTTTTATGGGATTCACCGCCGTGACCTTTCTCGTTGGCGCGCCGTGGCTTGCGCGGGCCTTTACGTCCGAGCCGAGGGTTGTGGCGCTGGCGACGACGCTGATCCGCATCGCTGGGGTCTTTCAGCTCTTTGACGGCGCGCAGGTCGTAGCCACGGGTGTGCTTCGTGGCGCAGCGGATACGCGAGTGCCGATGTGGATGAACTTCATCGGCTATGTCGTTCTTGGAGTACCGATTGGGGCGTTATTGTGCTTTTCGTTAGGGCTTGGCGCACCCGGGATTTGGTGGGGGCTGGTGGTCGGCCTCGCCGCTGCAGCAAGCCTTTTGTGTTACCGCGTCTTTACGAGACTTCGACTGGCCATCGCGCGCGTTCAGTTATCGGAAACGTGAACGCAGAGCTATCAGAAACGTGAACGCAGAACGCAGAGAAAGGCGAGAACACAGAGACTACAACAAGTTGGCAACCCGTGTGATCCCGTGCTTGAACTGCCTAACGTAAAAGTTCAGCAGGAGGCCAACGCGATAACGGCCCAGCTTCACATGCGACAGCAGCTGAGCTTCTGCAACCGGAGAGGTTCTGCTGACAGCTTTCACTTCAACAACGACCTGTTCGTCGACGAGCAAATCGATGCGATAACCCGGACCGAGTGTGATTCCTTTGTATTTGATGTCTACAGGCACTTCAGTGCGTACAATGAATCCTCGAAGGTGAAGCTCGTGCGCCAAACAACTGCGGCACACGCTATCCAAAAGGCCCGGTCCAAGTGCGGTGTGAACGCACATGCCGCCATCAACGATTTGCCCGGTGACATGGTTTATTTGGTGGACCACTCCGCGTCCTCTGCTCCTCGGCGTCCTCTGCGTTCAGCTTTTCTCACAACTCAAAGCCGAGAACTCACCGTCATGCAGACGTCACCACGTCGTGAGAACGCTAGATGCCTTTCTCTCGCAGGAGATCCATGAACTCCGCCGGCGTACTCAGCGCGAGGAGCCGGTCAGGGACATCGGGCTCTTTGCTGAACTGCGCAATCTTGCCTAACACCGGCAGATACTGATTGGAGACTTCGAGCGGTGGCGCGACGATCAGAAAGAAGAACTTCACCGGTTTATCGTCGATTGCGCGAAAATCCACGCCCGTGGCGCGGCGCCCAAAGGCGACGCGGAGCTTCGTAACGACCAGCGAGCGACAGTGCGGAATCGCGATGTTGCGCCCAATGCCAGTTGAGCCGAGGTTCTCCCGACGCTTAAGCATCTTGAAGAGCATCGCCTCGGATTTCTCCTCCAGTTTGAGCAGCCCAATGAGCTCCTTCAGTACGTCGTCCTTTGTCGTCCCCTGAAGGTTCAGCTCAACGGCATCCTCAGAGAAAAAATCCCGGAGTTCCATCACGCTCCTCGTAGCAGCGGTGTAGCCAACCATAGGCAAGGTCGCGCAACTTATTCCGCCGCTGGAATGCTGTCAAATTGTGGCGTTGCAACACTTTGGCGGCTCCGTTAGGTTGGCGTACATGGCCCCCCGTCCGCTTCCGTACAGCACGCGTACGAGCGGTAGAACGCCGCTGATCCTTGCCCCAATGGCAGGGGTCTCGGAATCGCCGTTTCGGCGCCTGTGCCGACGCTTCGGCGCTGACGTGGTCGTCACCGAGTTTCTCTCCGCCGAAGGCATCCGCCGCGAGAATCCGCAGACGATCGCCAAGCTGCGTTTTGGCGTCGAGGAGCGGCCGATCGGCGTGCAGATCTTCGGCGCCGAACCGGACGCGATGCGGGAAGCGGCTACGCTCGTCACCGAGGTCTTCCAGCCAGAGTTCATCGACATCAACTTCGGCTGCCCGGTCAAAAAAGTCGTTAGGCGCAATGGCGGCTCCGGGTGTCTGAAGGATCTCGACCTCGTGCAGCGAGTGATCCGTGCGGTCATTTCGGGAACGCACTTGCCGGTCACTGTAAAGATCCGCAGCGGCTGGAGCGAAGAGCTGCGCGATCCGGTGGCGATCGCACTGCGCTGTCAGGACGCCGGGGCGCGCGCGCTGGCGCTGCACCCGCGCACGCGCACGCAGATGTACACAGGCGCAGCTCGCTGGGAGGAGATCGCCGCGGTCGTGCAGGCGCTCGAGATCCCCGTCATCGGCAACGGCGACATCAAGACGCCGCACGATGCAGCCAGGATGTGGCGGGAGACCGCTTGTGACGCCGTCATGGTCGCGCGGGGATCGTTCGGTCAGCCGTGGATCTTCCAGGAAGCGAGCGCACTCATCAACGGAACGCCGGCTCCGCCGACGCCGTCCGTCGAGGAGCGCTTCGCGATCGCGCTGGATCACGCACGCATGGCCGAGTCGTTCGAAGCCGACCCACGCGGAGCGGCGATCGAATTCCGGAAGCACCTCGGCTGGTACGTAAAGGGGTTGCCGGGATCGGCCCGCTTGCGTCAGCGCCTGCATCAGGTCACGGCGTTAGGCGACGTCGAGGGCATCTTCGCGGATTATCTGCAACATCGGGAACGGTACGCGGACGAGCGCGAGCCATCGATCGAGCCTAACGTGACAGAGCTGGCCTGCGCGTGATTCGCGAACGCGTACGCGCGCTCCTGCAGCGCGTCGCGAGCGGTGAGGTGTCGCCCGAGGCTGCATTGGGTGAGCTGAGCTACGCACCTTTCGAAACGACCGACTTCGCGACGATCGACCATCATCGCGCGCTGCGGCAGGG
>JBFMFA010000042.1:0-11561 GCA_040753195.1 Gemmatimonadota bacterium
GTAATCCTTCGCCATGAGTTTCACGCCGAGATTGCGAGAGAGTTGCAGATCGACACCGGCGCCGACGTTAGCCGCGAGGTTTGTCGATTTCGTCTCCAGCGAGCCGGCGCGGATCTCGTAGCGCATGGCGCCGAGGCCCCCTTGCACGAACGGTGTGATACCGGAGCCGAGCGAAGAGGACATGGGGAGGCGCAGCTGCAGGGCGCCGTCGTACATGAGGACTTTGCTGTCGGCGATGTCGAAGCCGCCGATGATGGGGAGGCCGACTTCGATATTGGAGTCTGCGTAGCCGATGTTGCCGACGAGCGCCACGTTAGGTGCGATGTCGAGGGCTAATTCACCGCCGAGGACGGCGGTCCCGCGGTTGGAGATACGCGTGCCGATCGGGCCGTCGACGAACGTGCCGAACTGCATGTAGCCGGCATACGGCGTTAGGCGGGCAACCGTCGGCTTCTGTGCGAACACGGGCGTAGCAAAGACAGTCGCGCCCAAGAGCGTGGTCGCGAGGCGATTGACGAAGTTTCTGAACATGGTGGCTCCTATGTGTGCCGGGATGATTCCCGACGGTCATAGAAGCAGATGGGATGCCCACTCGGACTGGGCGGCGTAAAGCGTTCAGGGGCCAGCGTTTACGCTGTCCGGGTTTAGCAGCCAGCCGTGCCTGTGTCCACAATCAAGTACGTGTGCATGTCCACGGGATCGCGTGGCGTCGCACGTTCCAAGAAACATGAACGCGGGGGACGCGGAGCTGCAGAGGACCGGGAGTGTCGGCTTGGGGCGCGACACGATACGCCTTGAGAACCGCCCCCTCACTTTGAAAGACGTGCCCTCTGCGTTCTTTGCGTTAGGCTTTACTGAAGACTATTAGCTGCGACGAGCGTACTCGTCCCACAGGTTGGCGATGGCGACGGCGCCTTTTTCAAAGTTGTCGACGCTCATCCACTCGTTAGGGGCGTGCGCGTTTTCGCCTGGCAAACCAAAACCCACGAGCAGCACCGGCGCCTTGAGTACACGCGCGAAATCACCAACCACAGGAATGGAGCCGCCTTCTCCAGTAATCACGGGCTCGCGGTCAAACGCCGATGTCAGCGCCGCCTTCGCCGCATCGTAGATCGGGCCCGTTAGGTTGGCGCGCCAGGGCTTGCCTCCGTGCAGATGCCGAACGTGTACGCGAACACCGGACGGAGCCACACCCGCGAGGTGGTCACTCATGAGGCGTTCGATCTCCGCAGGATCCTGGTCGGGGACGAGCCGGCAACTCACTTTGGCCATCGCTTTTGACGGAAGAACCGTCTTGGCCCCCTCGCCGGTGTAGCCGCTGAGCAATCCGTTTACCTCGCACGTTGGCCGCGTCCAGATACGCTCGAGGGTCGAAAAGCCAAGCTCACCGCCTAACTCTGGGGCGCCTGTCTCCTGGCGAAAATGCTCTTCCTGAAACGGGAGGTCGCGAATATGCCCACGCATCTCGGGCAGTGGATCGCGCACGTTGTCGTAAAAGCCGTGGATGCGGACATGGCCCGTGTCGTCGTGCAGCGTTGCGATCATGCGCGCCAACGCCGTTGCGGGATTCACAACCGCACCACCGTACGATCCTGAGTGCAGATCGGTCGTCGGGCCTTCCACATCGATCTGGAAGTAGGCGAGGCCGCGCAGCGACGAGAGGATCGAGGGAATTCCGGGCGCAAACATCGCGGAATCGGAAATGACGACGGCATCGCACTTCAGCTGTTCCGCGTGTTGTTCGACGAATGGTGCGAGGTGATCGCTGCCAACTTCTTCTTCGCCTTCGGCAAGCAGGACAACATTCACTGGCAGCCGACCATTCACGCGCATGTGCGCTTCGATCGCCTTGAGGTGCAGGAAGAGCTGCCCCTTGTCGTCCACCGAACCTCGCGCGTAGATGCGACCCGCGCGCACATCGGGTTCGAATGGCGGAGAATCCCACAGCTCCAGCGGTTCGGCGGGTTGCACGTCATAGTGTCCGTAGATCAACACCGTCTTCGCGTTAGGCCCGGCGCCGCGCCATTCGCCGAGCACGACGGGGTGGCCAGCGGTCTCCATAATACGCGATGTGAGACCGACGGCAGTCATGGCGTCGCGCAGCCACTCTGCACAGCGCCTAACGTCTTTCTTGTGATCGGACTGGGCGCTGACGCTGGGGATACGGAGGAAGTCGAAGAGCTCGCTGCGGTGAGCCTGGCGGTGGGCGTCGAGGTATGCGGTCAAGGTGTGCATGGCAGAAAGGTCAACGGTCACGAGTCAAAGGTCAAAGCGAGCGTTGAACGCAATCTGCGCTACCTTTGACCTTTGACCTTTGGCCTTTGACCTGCTTTGCCCAACAGACTCTCGCACGAGACATCCCCCTACCTGAAGCAACACGCCGACAACCCCGTCGACTGGTATCCGTGGGGGGACGAGGCGTTGCAACGAGCGCGACAGGAGAACAAGCCAATCCTCCTCTCCATCGGCTACGCGGCGTGTCACTGGTGTCATGTTATGGCGCACGAGTCTTTCGAAGACCCAGCGACAGCGAAGCTGATGAACGAGCTGTTCATCAACATCAAAGTTGATCGTGAGGAGCGACCAGACATCGACGGGATTTACATGCAGGCCGTTCAGGCCATGACCGGCCACGGCGGCTGGCCCATGACCGTTGCGCTGACGCCGGACGGCGTCCCGTTCTTCGGTGGCACGTATTTCCCGCCTAACGAGCGCCACGGTCTGCCGTCATTCAGGCGGATACTGCTCGCGCTCGCCAAAGCGTTCCATGAGCGTCCCGAGCAGGTCGCCGACACTGTTGCTCGGATGCGCCAGTTCTATGCCGCGCAGCACGACGCATGGCGTGGGTCGGGGACCCTTCTTCCGCGCACGTTGGAGGCGGCGTATCGCGGACTGGACAGTTCGTACGATGAGCGCTTCGCTGGTTTCGGCGGCGCTCCGAAGTTTCCACCCACGATGGCGCTCGAGTTCCTGATGTCTTATGCGGTGCGAACGGGAACCGCTCGCGCCCAGGACATCGCGGCGGCCACGTTCCGCGCGATGTCGCGCGGCGGCATGTACGACCAGATCGGCGGCGGTTTTCATCGCTACAGCGTGGACGAGCGCTGGCTCGTGCCGCACTTCGAGAAGATGCTGTACGACAATGCGCTGCTCGTTAGGTTCGGCACGCACCTCTGGCAGACGACTCACGATCCCGAGGTACGGCGCGTCGTTGCGGACACGCTCGACTGGCTGAGCCGCGAGATGACGTCGCCGGACGGTGGCTTCTACTCATCGCTCGACGCCGACAGCGAAGGCCGCGAAGGCGCCTACTATGTGTGGACACTTGCGCAGCTGCGCGATGCACTGGGCGACGATGCCGACCTCGCCGCGGCGTATTGGGGCGTCACCGAGCACGGCAACTTCGAAGAGCATGGCGAATCCGTGCTGCACCGTGCGGAGGCCGAACGCGTCGTTGCCGCACAGTTGCGCCTAACGAGCGATGAGATGACGGCGCGGCTCGCCGCAATGCGCGACAAACTGGCAGCCGCGCGCAACCGGCGTGAGCGACCCGCGCGCGATGACAAGATTCTCGCGGCCTGGAACGGGCTGATGCTGCGCGGCCTCGCCGAGGCGGCACGCGTCTTCGAAAGCGCCGTCTATCGAACCGCGGCGCTCAAGAACGCGGAGTTCCTGCGCGCCGCGTTCGTGCGCGACGGGCGCGTAACGCGCTCCTTCAATCAGGACGTCACAAAAGGGCCCGGTTTTCTGGAAGACTACGCCGCGATCGCGCTGGCGTGGCTCGAGATCTACACGCTCACCGGCGAGCGCCGCTGGCTCGATGAGGCACGTTCGTTAGGCGACGCGGCACGGCGCTGGTTCTGGGACGGCCAGGCCGGCGCCTGGTTCGATACCGCGAGCGATCATGAGCAACTCGTTACGCGCCCTCGCGACGTGACCGACAACGCCGTGCCGTCCGGGACCTCGCTGGCGACCGAGTTGATGCTACGGCTTGGGGTGCTGACCGGCGACGACTCCTACCGGGCAATCGGGGAGCAGGTGCTCATGACCCTTGGGGAGGCGATGGCCCAGCATCCAAGTGCGTTCGGACACCTCCTTGGCACGGCCGATATCGCGCTCAACGGAGCCCTCGAAGTCGCGATCATTGGACCCGCCGACTCCGAAAGCGTCGCGGAGATGCTACGGCACGTCGCGAACCGCTACTTGCCAAGTCTCATTCTGGCGCGGTCGGAGGGCGAGCCCGAAAGCGACATCCCTTTACTCGCCGCTCGGCAGTCGACTGGGGCCGCCCTTGCATTTGTTTGTCGCCATTACGTTTGCGAGGCTCCCGCCCGCACGGTCGACGAACTCTCGGCGGCGCTCGATGCGGCGTTGCGGCCCGTTCATTCCGGCGTCCCTCAGTCGTAGATGGGCACACGCCTTGCCCCGGGGGCGCATGTTATACTGCGTGCCAGGCGGGCATTTTGTCCGCACGATTGAGGGCGACGGGGCGAACCAGGTGCCGCGTGTCCACAGTCTCACCCAGTTCACGGACTGCGCTTTTTGAGGCCTCCTGGCCTCGGACGCACCGCATCGGTTCCTTTGCCTTTGACGATCAGCTGACATGTCGCTTCGCACATTGTGGCGCTCCACGCTTGCCGCCGCGTTCGCGTTTCTGGCGACGTGCACCACGCCTGTTGATCCCACGCCGGTCGCGTCAGTCATCGTCACCGGCCCCGACTCGCTGCGAATCGGAGAAAGTCGACAGATCGAGGCACAGGCCTTCGACGCGGTGAATAACCGGCTGGAAGGGCGGCGCGTGCACTGGCGGAGCAATGATCCCGCGGTTGCGACGGTTGATACGAACGGCGTGATCCGGGGCGTGGCAGTCGGCACAACGCAGATTGTCGCGACAGTCGACGGAAAATCGGGGAGTGCCACGTGGCGCGTGATCTCACCGGTCGATCGCGTCGCGATCGCGCCTTTGACGGCCGATGTGCCGTTAGGCAGCTCGCGGCAGCTGGCGGCGAACGTACTCGACGGCGCGGGGAACGCGCTTTCGGGACGGCCGGTGACGTGGTCCAGCTCCAACTCTTCGGTGGCGACAGTTTCCACTTCGGGACTTGTTTCGGCCGTCGCGTTAGGCCGAGTTACGATAACGGCAACTGTTGAGAGCAAGTCGGGGACGGCGACAATCGACGTGGTGGATCCGGTGGCATCGGTGCGGATCACACCTCCGGTCCCGCAGACGCTGCGTATCGGCGGCAAGGTGCAGCTCTCCGCGACAGGCCTCAATGCGGCGGGTCAGGCGCTCCCCGGGCGCACGGTATCGTGGTTTTCGACGAATCCTAACGTCGCCTCGGTGAACAGTTCCGGTGAAGTGACGGCGATCGCGGTGGGCAGTGCGACCATCACAGCCGAGATCGAACAGCGCCAGGGCTCCACCGGCGTCACGGTGACGCTCATTCCTGTCGGGAGCGTCACACTGACCCCAACGACGTTGCAGTTATTCCGAGGCGAACAGCGGCAACTCACCCTAACGAGCACCGACTCGACCGGGGCCGCGATCACCAATTATCAGGGTCGCAACGTCGTCTTCCAGAGCAATAATCTCCCGGTGGTCTCCGTGAACAGCGCGGGAGTCGTCTTCGCCGCCGACACGGGCGCGGCGAATGTCACGGTGACGGTGGATCAGGTCACCAGCGGGCCAGTTGCCATCACGGTGAAGCTCGTCCCAATCGCGACCATAACGGTAAATCCGAACCCAACGCAGGTTGCCTGCAATCAGACGTTGCAGTTCCAGGCAACCCTGCGCGATTCCAATCAGAACATTATCGTTGGGCGACCCGTCGTCTGGGCGTCTTCCGACACTGTGAAGGCGACCATAACCGCCGCTGGGGTGTTGACGGCCCACAAACTCGGCAGCCTGCAGGTGACCGCGACCGCTGAAGGCGTCGTGGGCGTCTCCAACGTCAACGTCGTTCAGTCAGCTCCGCCGAGCTGCTAGGCTCACAGTTCCAATAGTGCCACGCGACGCCCGCGCTGTTCCAATGGCGCGGGCGTTCGCACAGGCGCGCCGGCGCGTACTTTAGGTCGTGCTTCTTCAGGATCGGCCGCTGTAAATGCCTGACGCCAACGTTTCTTTCACACGCGGACTCTTCGCCGGCGCGATTCACGACGAGTTGCTCTTTCCGTTTCCGGGCATTCGTGAAGGACGCGACGAAAAGGAAATCGCCGTTGTCCGACGGCTCGTCGGAGATCTGCAGCGTTTCGCCGCGACGGACATCGATTCCGCCCGGATCGACGCCGAAGAAACCGTATCCGACGACATCATCACGGCCTTCGGGCGTATCGGGCTGCTGGGCCTAACGATTCCCGTCGAGTACGGTGGGCTCGGCCTGTCGGCAACGGCATATGCGCACGTCTTTGGCGCGATATCGGACATCGACGCATCGCTCGCGGTGCTTGTGGGTGTGCACTGCGGATTGGGGAGCAAAGCGATCGTCCTGTACGGAAGCAGCGAACAGAAGGCGCGCTATCTCCCCGTTCTCGCGCGCGGAGAGATGCTCGCGGCATACGCGTTGACCGAGCCTAACGTGGGATCCGACGCACAGCACATCGAATCGACCGCTGTGCTCGATGCGGCGCGCAAGGAGTGGATCCTGAACGGCAGGAAGATCTGGATCGGCAACGGACATCGCGCCGGCGTGATCGTCACCTTCGCGCAAACCGAGGTCGAACGGGGTGGCACGAAAGTGCAACGGCCCACGGCATTCATCCTCCGTCCGGACATGCCGGGGTTTCGCGTGGTGAACACGGTGCGCAAGCTTGGCATCCGCGGGTCGACCCAGGCCGAGCTGAGCTTCGAGAACATTCGCGTTCCGGCCGATCACGTCCTCGGACAGGTCGGGAAGGGCTTCTCCGTGGCCGTGCACGTGCTCAACGGCGGGCGCCTAACGCTTGTCGCCGGTTGTACCTCCGGCACGCGGCGCGTCACCACCGAGTTGGTGCGCTACGCCAATCAGCGTGTGCAGTTCGGCAAACCTCTCGCCGCGTTTGAGATCACCCAGCGCAAGATCGCGACGCTCGCCGCGGAGCTGTACGCCGTCGAAGCGATGTTGGCCGAACTGACCGCGCTCGTCGATCGCGGCTCCAGCGACTACTCCATCGAGGCGGCGTGCGCGAAAGTCTTCGCGAGCGATCTCATTTGGCGCGCCACCGACGAGATGGTGCAGGTCGCCGGTGGCCGCGGCTTCGTGCAACCGTACCCGTATGAACGGTGGCTGCGCGATGCGCGCATCAACCGCATTTTCGAAGGCACGAACGAGGTCCTGCGGCTCTTCATTGCGCTGAACGGGGTGCAGGGACCAGGAGAGCAACTCAAGGAGTTAGGCGTTGCCGTGCGACGCCCGTTGCGGAACTGGGGTCTGTTGAGTGGTTATGCGGCGTCGCGTGTGCGGTCGGTGTTAGGCGCCACGCCCAGCATCGACACGCCACTGCATGAACGTCTCGCCACGCACAAGCGCTACTTCGAAAAGCATGTGGCCGAGCTGAAGGATCACACTGCAAAGGCGATCCTGAAGCACCGCGCGGCGATCGTGGATCGGCAGTTCGTACTCGAGCGACTGGCGAACATGGGGATCGAGCTTGTCGCCACGGCCTGCGTGTTGGCGCGTACGCAGCACACACTGGGGGAGCGCGGAGAAACCGTTAGCGCGCTCGAGCTGGCGTTATGCGACCTGTTCTGTGTGGAATCCGGGCGCCGCTTCCGCGCCAATCGTCTGGCGTTGGACGACCGTGAGGAAGGAGTGGACGAGGTACGGCGCACAATTGCAGGTGCGCAGCGCGTCTAATCCTTACGATCCGCCGTGCAGCACCGATAACGAGTGCTTACAGGTCCTCGCAGCTCATGAGGATCGTGCCGCACTGCCTACACACGACCTTGCAGCGGATCTCCTCGAGGTCTCGGGAGCCACAGACGACACATACGTCCGGCATGCCGATCGGCGGCGGCTCCTCTTCCGGCGGCGGCTCCTTTTCCGGCTCTGTGCTACTCAAAATCGAGCGCGAGATTCATCGCCGGCGGTGAATGCGTCAGCGCCCCGACGGAAATGAAGTCCACGCCCGTTTCGGCGATAGCGCGCACCGTCTCCAGATTCACGCCGCCTGACGCTTCCACCAGCGCACGGCCTTCGACAAGCGCCACACACTTGCGCATCTCTTCCAGCGGCATGTTGTCCAGAAGCACGATGTCGGCCTTCGCATCGAGCGCCGCTTGGACCTGCCGCTCGTTATCGCACTCGACCTCGACCTTCGCGTTAGGGTCCAGCTCGCGCGTTCGTCGGATTGCCAGCTTCACATCCCCATCCACGGCGCGCAGATGGTTGTCCTTGATCAGCACCGAATCCGCGAGATCCATGCGATGATTCGTTCCGCCGCCGGCGCGAACGGCGTACTTCTCCAGCGCCCGCCATCCCGGTGTCGTCTTGCGCGTGTCCAGAATTTTCGCGCGCGTCCCGCGCACGAGGTTGACGAACTGCGACGTCAACGATGCGATGCCTGATAAGCGCTGCATGAAGTTCAGTGCCGTGCGCTCGGCGGACAGCAGGCCGCGCGCATGACCCGTCAGGAAAAGCACGGTCGTACCGCGCCGCACGTGCTGACCATCCTCCGCATCGATGCGGATCGAGATCTTGGGGTCCAGCTGCCGGAATGCTTCCAGGGCCAGCGGCACTCCAGCGATCGTGCCGTCCTGCCGTGCGACGAGTTTCGCGCGCGCGTGACGCGAGGACACGACAGTGGCGATTGTTGTGATGTCGTTGAACGCGCTGTCTTCTTCCAACGCCTGCCTAACGCGCGCCGCTAGCTCGTACTGACTGAGCGGAAAGCGCAGACGGCTCGTCGTCGTCACCGCGGCCACGGAGAACGGTGTAATCGTGCGCGGTGGAGAGTTGGGTGGTCGCTGTTCGGGTTGTTGCATGTGCATAACGCGCCCTCCTCTGCCGGCGCGGCTGGTTCACTCGCCTGGGTCTATTTGTGGAGCGTGGGCGGGCGACCCGCCAATCGCGACCATACGCTCGATGGCTGTACGCGCTCGCGCGGCAATCTCAGAGGGCACCGTGATCACGTGCTGCATGTGTTCGAGAGAGTCGCGCACTTTTGCCAGAGTAGTGACCTTCATGTACGCGCACTCGGCCCGATCGCTCGCCGCAATGAACGTCTTGTTGGGGTTTGCCCGCCGCAAACGATGCAGGATACCCGTTTCCGTCGCAACGATGAAAGTGTCGGCGTGCGACTGCTGAGGCCGTCTAATCATCCCCTCAGTGGAGAGGATCTGTACCTGATTGCCGTTCCCAGCCAGCGCACCTGCTGAAAGCGCCTCGAGCACGTTTGTCGAGCACCCGCACTCGGGATGGACGAGCAGTTCGGCGTCCGGATGCTCGCTGTGCTGACGGTTCAGACTCTCGGGTGTTATCCCCGCGTGGACGTGACACTCCCCCATCCAGACGTGCATGTTGCGGCGACCCGTCACGCGCCTAACGTGAGCGCCCAGGAAAAGGTCCGGCAGAAAGAGGATCTCCTGGTCAGCTGGGATGCTGTTCACGATTTCGACGGCGTTCCCCGACGTGCAGCAGTAGTCGCTCTCGGCTTTGACCTCGGCGCTGGTGTTGACGTAGGACACGACCACAGCGCCGGGATGTTCAGTTTTCCAGGCGCGCAGCTGCTGGGCGTCGATCGTCGCGGACAGGGAACAGCCGGCGGCAAGGTCGGGGAGGAGAACCGTCTTTTGGGGCGACAAGATCGCGGCGGTTTCAGCCATGAAGTGTACGCCGCAAAAGACGATCACGTCGGCAGGCGTTTTGGCGGCTTCGCGGCTGAGACCTAACGAGTCCCCTACGAAATCAGCGACGTCCTGGACCTCGGGCCGCTGATAGTTGTGCGCGAGAATGACGGCGTTCTTGGCACGCGCCAACTCGCGAATGCGCGCTTGAAGATCCTGGTTGGTTTCAGGAGCCGCGGACATTGCCATGAGACGCAATCTCTAACAGGCGATGTGCAGAGGCTACTCTCTCGTGTTACTCCGAGCCCTTGACTGTCGCTCAAACTCGGCCTCTGGCTCACTGCCCACCGCTGGGGGCTCCGAGTTCAACGTGCTTTTTGCTCCAGCGCCTGTCCGGTTTCGGATGATCGCGCCGGTAGTGCCCTCCCCGCGACTCGTTCCTTTTCAGTGCCGACTCGGCGATCAACGTCGCCGCGAGCGCCATGTTCGCCTCTTCGGTGGCCCCGGCTGGGAGGCGTCGTTCGATGCCTTTTAGCTGGTTTATTGCCTCTCTGAGACCGCGGCCATCGCGATCGATTCCCACGTAGTCCCACATGATCTGCCGGATCGAATCGGCACCCACCTGAGCGGCTCCGCGGTCGGTCAAGCGCGGTGCACTCCAACGACCGGCGCCGCGAGGCGGAGCGATAGGCGTCACGGCTTCGAGATCGCGCGCTACTCGCTCGGCGAACACGAGGCCCTCCAGGAGCGAGTTCGAGGCGAGGCGGTTGGCGCCGTGCACGCCTGTGCATGCGACCTCCCCGCACGCGTACAAACGCTCGATGGAGGAGCGGCCCGCGAGATCGGTGAGGATGCCACCCATCATATAGTGTGCGGCCGGCGTCACCGGAATCGGTTCGCGGCGCGGATCGATACCCCGCGCGCTGCAGAGCGCGAAGATGCCGGGGAAGCGTTTTGCGAAATGCTCACCTAACGAGGTCGCGTCGAGCCACACTTCGCCAGTGCGCTGCTTCTCGCGATAGATCTCGCGGGCCACGACGTCGCGCGGCGCAAGTTCAGCAAGCCGATGACGCTTCGGCATGAAGCGCTTCCCGTTGGCGTCCAGCAATCGCGCGCCTTCACCACGCACGGCCTCGGAGATGAGCGCCAACGGATTCTCCGGTGTGTCGAGGGCCGTGGGGTGGAACTGCACGAACTCCATGTCGCGCAAAAGCGCACCGGCGCGATACGCGATTGCATAGCCGTCCCCCGTCGCGACGAGGGGGTTTGTCGTGTAGCGGTACAGCTGTCCACACCCGCCGGTCGCGAGCACCGTGGCATCGGCGTACAACTCCGCCGCGGCACCGGCAATCGTCGCTTTCACGCCGCGGCACGTTCCTTTGCTCACCAACAGATCGAGCACTCGGGTGCGCTCGAGCACGTGAACCGCGGGCGTGTCGCCAATGCGCTGAATCAGCGTGCGCACGACTTCGGCGCCAGTTTGATCCCCGCGCGCGTGCACGATGCGCCGTCGCGAGTGCGCGGCCTCCTTGCCTAACGCGATTTTCCCTCCGGGCGCGAGATCGAAGTGCGCACCGGCGAGTTGCAGCTCCCGCACGCGCGTGGGACCTTCTTCGACGAGCACTTCGACAGCGCGGCGGTCGCAGAGCGCGGCGCCGGCGGCGAGCGTGTCCTGGCGGTGCAGGTCGGGCGAATCGCCCGCGCCTAACGCCGCGGCGATGCCGCCCTGCGCATAGGAGGTCGCGCTGTCGAATAGCGAACCCTTGGTGAGCAGGAGCACTTCCCCGTGCGCGGCGGCTCG
>JBFMFA010000043.1:0-11307 GCA_040753195.1 Gemmatimonadota bacterium
CCCACGCGAGCGTCCGCAGCACGAGCAGGTCCAGCGTGCCCTTCATCAGGTCCAGTGATTCAGCCACGTGAGTCCCCTTAGTGTCTAATGGGAAGCTTGCTGATCGCACATGCGTCTGTCAACCGCACTGTAGCCGCTACTGTTGTCGCCGATCGTCACGCCACTACTTTCCCCGCCCTATGACCTGGAACGACTGGAGCGCGCGCGCTGTGGATGCCGACGTTGCTATGGCGCACATCAAAAGCGGGATGCGGGTCTTTGTGCACGGCGCGTCAGCAACACCGACGCCGCTGCTCGACGCACTCACACGCCGCACAGATGTGGAAGACGTTCAACTCTATCACTTGCATACGTCAGGCGCCGCACCATGGACCGAGCCGGGGATCTGTGAACGCATCCGCTCGATCTCGCTCTTCAATGGGCCGTCGCTGCGAGAGCCGGTGGCGCGCGACCGCGCGGACTTCATGCCGATATTCCTGTCGGACGTCCCGCAGCTTTTTCTCTCAGGCCGCATTCAGTTGGACGCCGCCGTTGTGCAGATCTCGCCGCCGGATCGTCACGGCTACTGCTCGTTAGGTACTTCCGTGGACGCGGCGCGCGCCGCCGTGGACACGGCCAATGTCGTGATTGCCGAGGTGAACGCGCAGATGCCGCGCACGCACGGCAATACGGCGCTGCACATCGATCGCGTCAGTGCCTTTATCCATAGCGACAGGCCGCTTATCGAACATGAGATGACGAGTGAAAATGCTGTCGACGCCCGCATCGGTGAGCTCGTCGCCAACCTCGTGGAGGACGGGTCGACGCTGCAGCTCGGCATCGGAGGAATTCCGGATGCGGTTCTCGCGCGGCTTGGCGACAAAATCGACCTCGGCGTTCACACGGAGATGTTCTCCGATCGTATGGTCGATCTGTTCGCGACGGGTGCAGTCACGAACAAGTTCAAAAGCGTGCACCCGGGGCGTATCGTCACAAGCTTCGTGACCGGGAGTAAGCGACTCTTCGACTTCGTGAACGACAATCCGCTCGTAGAATTCCATTCGTGCGACCGCACGAATGACACGTCGCTGATTCGAAAGAATCCTCGCGTCGTGGCGATCAACTCGGCGATTCAGGTGGACCTAACGGGTCAGGTGTGCGCGGACTCCATCGGCCATCGCATCTACTCCGGGATCGGCGGACAAATGGATTTCATTCGCGGTGCCGCCTTGTCGCGCGGCGGCAAACCGATCATCGCGTTGCGCTCCACCGCAGCCCAAGGATCAGTGTCGCGCATTGTGGCCGAATTGTCGCCTGGTGCCGGGGTGGTAACAACGCGCGGTCACGTTCACTGGGTCGTGACGGAGTACGGCGTTGTGAACCTGCACGGCCTAACGATGAATCAGCGCGCAGAGGCGTTGATCTCGATTGCGCATCCCGATTTCCGGGCCGAGTTACGACGCGAATACGCGAGGACCCGCGGATGATGGGTCAGGGGTCAGGGGTCAGGGGTCAACGTAATCCTGACGCTCGCATTGACCCCTGACCCGTGGCCTCTATTTCAACTCTGATATGACAGTCGGCATCGGAAGCTTCTGAATCCCGCGTTCTTTCTTCTGCTTTTCGACCATCTTCGCGACGTCATCGAGCAGTTTGCGCGCGTCATAGATAATTCCGTCTTTCACCACCCACTTCACACCACCGACGCGCTCCACCTTCCCCGTCTTGTCGTTGAGCCTAACGAACCCTGTTCCATAGAGCGTTTTCAGGTTTGCGATCGGGTTCTCGGGCATGATCGCCAAATCCGCGAGCATCCCGGGTCGCACGACGCCGATTTCGATCGGCTTACCGGAACGCTTGTTGAGCTCTTCCGCCGAATGCAGCGTCGCGCTGCGAATCACTTCCAGCGGATGGAACCCGGCTTCCTGGAAGTTCTCCAGCTCTTCGACGTACGAAAAACCGTACGTGTTGTAGATGAATCCAGCGTCGGTCGACGGCGTGACGCGTCCACCCATGTTCTTGTAGTCCTGGATCATCATCATCCAGACACGATAGAAATTCTTCCACGCCACCTCGTCCCACGTCGTCCAGTTGAAGAAGTACGCGCCGTGGTTGGTGCGGTTCGGCGTGTAGAAATCCCATAACGAGGGGAGCGTGTACGTCTCATGCCATTCGGCCGTGCGGCGCTTCATCAGGTCGCGGCCCGACATGTAGGTCGTCATCGTCGGATCGAGCGTCACGTCGTGCTGCTTCAACTCTTTGAGGAACGCCCACCATTTCTCGCCGCGCGGTGTGACGAGATTCCATTGGCGCGCCACCTGACCGAAGCGCCACTGCTCGTCGTTGTAGTTGTAGGTGTCCGGATACGGCTGCACGTCGGTGTTGTCGTAGATCGATTCGAACAAGCCATAGAAGTGCGTGACCGCGCCAAGGCCTAACCGTGCCGCATCGAGCGCGTTCATCTGGGCGACGCCGGTCTGTGCGAGGTGCGCCGTGGAGCCGAGGCCGAGCTTCTTGGCTTCGTCCATCAAGGCTGCCATGAGCGCCGGTTCGTGCGATCCGACTTTGAGACCGTGGATGCCCTGCTGCGCCGCCCAGCGCACCCACTCGCGTGCGGCTTCCGGCGTGCGGATTGGCCCACCGGTCCATCCACGTCCCGATCCAGGGCGCTGGTAGTTGTAGTGTCGCGGGGCGGTGATTTCGTTGTTGTTCGCGCGCTTTGTTTCGCTGAGCGACCATTCGAAGCCGCCAAAGGGAACGCCGCGCACCGCGGTGACGCCGTGGCCTAACCAGAGCTTGTAGCAATACTCAGCTTCGGGAGCTTTTGGCGTGCCACAGGTGTGCACATGCAAATCGATGAAACCCGGCGTGACATACATGCCGTTGGCGTCGATCTCTCGCGCCGGACCTTTGGGTCGACGGCTTTCGTCGATCGGGACTCCCGGGAAACCGACGTCGGCGACCTGCGTTATGCGGTTGCGCTCGATGACGATATCGACGGGTCCACGAGGTGGCGCCCCGGTGCCGTCGATGAGCGTGGCACCGCGGATGATCATCTTGTCGAAGGGTCCGTCCCCTTCGGCACGATTGGGCGCGGGCCGCGCGTCCTGCGCGAGCGACACGTTAGGCAACATGATCAATGCGGTTGCCGCGCAAACGCTCAGAAGCTTTCGACAGAACATGATATCCTCGGGTTGCTTTGACCTTTGACCTTTGACCTACTGGGCTACACCTCGTTCACGCTTTTGCTTGGCAACCATCGCCGCCACATCAGCGAGCAGTTTGCGCGCGTCGTAGATGATCCCGTCCTTGATCGTGTATTTCACGCCGCCGACGCGTTCGATTTTCCCCGTCTGGTCATTCAGCCTAACGAATCCCGTGCCGTACAGCGTTTTGAGATTGGCGATGGGGTTCTCGGGCGCGACGACCAGGTCGGCCAGCATGCCTGCCCTAACGACGCCGAACTCCGGTGGCTTTCCCGTCGGCAGCGCCAAGGTCTCCGCGGCGTGCTTCGTCGCGGCCCGAATGACCTCGAGCGGATGGAACCCGGCCTCCTGCAACAACTCCATCTCCTCGATCGTCGCGAAGCCGTACGTGTTGTAGATGAAGCCCGCGTCCGTGCTCACGGTCACGCGCCCGCCCATATTTTTGTAGTCGTTCAACAGCATGTGCCACACGCGGAAGAAGTTCTTCCACGCCACTTCATCCCACGTGGTCCAGTTGAAGAAGTACGCGCCGTGATTCGTGCGGTTCGGCGTGTAGAAATCCGTGAGCGACGGGAGCGTGTACGCGTCGTGCCACTCGGCCGTGCGGCGACGCACGACATCGCGTCCCGCCAGATAGGCGACCATCGTGGGATCGAGCGTCACGTTATGCGCCTTCAGCGTGTCCAGAAGCGCCTTCCACTTGGCGCTGCGCGGCGTCACGAGGTTCCACTGGCGCGCGACCTGGCCAAAACGCCACTGCTCGTCGTTGTAGTTGTACGTGTCGGGGTACGGCTGGACGGCGTTGGAGTCGTACATCGCCTCGAAGAGACCATAAAAGTGCGTGACAGTCCCGAGGCCCAGTTTCGCGGCGTCCATTGCGTTCATCCGCGGCACACCGATCTGCGCGAGGTGCGCGGTGGTCCCCATTCCGTTCTTCCTGGCTTCGTCGATGGCCGCGGCCATCAGTTCCGGGGCCCAGGCGTTCAGCTTCAGGCCGTCAGCGCCCTTCGCCTTCATCGCGCGCACGACCGTGCGCACTTCGTCCGGCGACTTGAAATTGGCGCCTAACCAGTCGCCGTTAGGCACGTCGTACACATACATGCGCGGCGCGGTGATTTCGTTGTTGCCGCTGCGCGCTTTTTCGGAGAGCGACCAGTCCAGCGGACCGAAGCCGACGCCGCGTCCGCTGGTGATGCCGTGTGCCATCCACAGCTTGTAGACGTATTCGGCGTCTGGAGCCTTGGGGACTTCCCCGGTGTGGAGGTGCAGATCGACAAAACCCGGCATCACAAACATGCCGTGTGCGTCGATTTCTTTCGTCGCCCCCTGCGGTCGTCGCGAGTTATTGATCGGCACGTTGGGGAAGCCAACGTCCACAATCTGCGAAATGCGGTTGCGCTCGATCACGATGTCGACCGGCCCGCGCGGCGGCGCGCCGGTCCCGTCGATCAGCGTCGCGCCACGAATGATCAACTTCTCGAACGGACCTTCACCTTCACCGGACGGCCGGTTTGGCGCTGGCTTTACGTTCGGCTGCTCCTGCGCGACCACGGCAGGGGCGAAAGAAAGCGCGACGATCCCTATCAGGAACGTCGCGCATAACGAAGTACGTCGCCAAGCCATAGGGGCTCGAGGGTAAGGGGTTCGGGGTTAGCGAGAATGTAGGGCGCGCGCGCGCCGTCGGCTAACCCCAAACCGCTAACCCCTAGCCCCTATCCTGCTATTGGAGAATCGGCTTCACCTGATCAACCATGAACGCGTAGCGAAACGCCATCTCTCGATACCGCTCATACCGACCCGACGAGCCGCCGTGCCCACCGCCCATGTTCATCTTGAGCAGCAGCACGTTGCCGTCGGTCTTGTTCGCGCGGAGCTTGGCCACCCACTTCGTCGGCTCCCAGTACGCCACGCGCGAGTCGTTGATGCCGCTCATGACCAGGAGCGCCGGATACGGCTTCTTCTCGACATTGTCGTAAGGCGAGTAGCTCTTGATGTACTCGTATTCATCCTTCTTGTGCGGATTCCCCCACTGCAGCCACTCTTGCGCCGTCAGTGGAATCGACGCGTCGGCCATCGTGTTGATTGCATCAACAAAGGGCACATCCGCAACGATCGCGCGGAAACGGTCGCCCCCCTGATTCGCGACGACGCCCATCAGCAACCCGCCGGCGCTGCCACCGTGCGCGACCATCAGCTCGCGTGAGGAGTACTTCTCCTTGATCAGGTGATCGGCGACGTCGATGAAGTCGTTAAACGTGTTCCGCTTCTTCAACATCTTGCCGTCGTCATACCACTGGCGCCCCATCTCCTGGCCGCCGCGCACATGTGCGATGGCGTACGTGAATCCGCGATCGATGAGTGAGAAACGCGTGGAGTTGAACGTCGGTTCCGTCGTCGCGCCATAGGAGCCATACGCGTACAGCAACAGGGGGCGACTCCCGTCGCGTACGAAATCGGTCTTGTAAACCAGCGAAACGGGCACACGGACGCCATCACGGGCGCGCGCGTAGGTTCGCTCCACGACGTACTTCGCCGGATCGTAGCCGCCTAACACCTCCTCACGCTTGATGATTTTGCGCGCCCCGGTTGCAATGGTGTACTCATACACCGTCGGGGGCGTGACCAGCGACGAATACTGGTACCGAATCGTCGGGGTGCGGTACATCGGATTGTTCGCGAGGAAAATGCCGTACGCCACCTCATCGGTGGGAACGACGCGCGGCCGTCCGCCCGTTAGGCTTCTGATCACGAGCTGGCGCATCCCGCCCGCGCGCTGCGTGATCAAGAGGAAGTCGCTGAACGCCGAAACACCTTCGGTAAAGACGCTGTCGACGTAGGGGACGAGCGGCTTCCAGTTCGCGGGACCTGGCGCCGTCACGGGCGCTTTCATGAGCGCGAAGTTGCGCTTTCCGCCGCGGTTGGTGCGGATGATGAAATTGCTACCCGAGTGCTCCACGTCGTATTCCACGTTAGGCTGCCGCTTCGCGATGAGCGTGGCTTTGGCGGCCGGCCGATCGGCAGGCAGGACGTAGTATTCGCTGGACGTGAATGAGCTGCTGCCGAAGATGATGTACCTCCCGCTGCGCGTCCGTCCGAAGTCGACGTTGAACAGCACGTCGGGCTCGTGATAGACCATCACGTCGAGGATGGGATCGCTGTTCTGCCAGTGCCGCCAGATCTGATGCCCGCGCTTGGCGCTGTCGGGCTTCATATAGAAGACGGTCCGGTTGTCGTTGGCCCAGGCGAGACCAAACGTGAGGTTCTTCAAGCGCTCGAAGGTGTCCTTGCCGCTGATGAGATCGCGGATCCGCAGCTCGAATGCTTCGTAGCCGGTCGTGTCGACCAGAACAGCGAGCTTGGAGTGGTCAGGACTGACCTCGAATCCGCCAAGCGAGAAAAACGTGGACGACCCCGCTTCCTTGTTCTGATCGTAGATGACCTCTTCCTTTGCCGTTAGGCTCCCGCGCTTGCGCGCGAAGATGGGGTACTGCTTCCCCTCCTCGGTGCGCGAGTAGTACCAGTACGGGGCGCGCCACGTCGGCACGCTGAGATCCGTCTGTTTGATCCGGCCGACGATCTCGTTGTAGATCTCCTCCTGCAGCTTGGCCGTATGTTTGGTCAGCGCGTCGGTGTAGGCATTTTCGGCTTCGAGATACGGTATCACCTTGGGGTGATTGCGATCTCGCATGTAGAAATAGTTGTCCACGCGCACGTCGCCGTGCAGCGTGTCGAACTTGGGAATGATATCTGCAGCCGGCGGCGTGTTCGGCGCGGGACGCTGGTTCTGAGCGGCTGCTTCAGCAGCCAGAGTGGTCGACAGTCCGGCGATACCTAACGAGAAAAGACGGCGAAGCAGCATGGGGCTCCTGCGAAAGCGTCGGGGAATACACAAGGTGACGCTTCTGTGGACGCGCTGCAACACCAACTTCTATTCTGCGTGATGCTACCGGCTCTCGGCGGAGTGACGCCGATTACACGCGCGACGTTCGTCGTCGAACCGCGCCGCCGCTCTATTGCATCGAGGCGACGAACATGATGTGCGCCTTCGGCGTTCCGGCGAACATCAGCCACGGTTCGCTCGCTTTCGGCTGCGTGGAGAGCCCGGTTGACTCCGCGGTCGCGTAAGGCACGTAGACGACGAACAGGCGTCGCGCGCTGGATGCGGTACCCGTCGCCTGGTCGACGCTCTCCCAGGGACCAGTCAGGGAATACAGCGATGCCGGAAGTTTGGGCATAACGATTTTCCCGGCCTTCGCTTCGGCAAACCTGATCACATCAACCGAATCCTCTTTCGTTCCGGCCGCGCGCAGCTGTCGCCCACGCAACATGAACGGTTCCATGGAGTCGTGATAACAGGCAACATGGAACGTCGGGCGCTTCGGGTCGGGCGCCAGGCATGTCATGCCGTTGCTCCCTTTGCGCAGAACGCTGAGCGTGCTCGAGTTATTGTAGCCGAGGACGGTCGCGCTCGCGCGCATTTCGGCGGGGAGTGGCAGCACGGCGGCGGTGATCTGCGCGGCGACGGGGAGCGCCTTCCCTGATGCGGACGCCTGTCCTCCGGCAAGAGAACTCAGCACGGTCGTGGCACTGAGCGCCCACGTTAGGCGATCCGTTAGGCTACGCATGATGTCCATTCTCCGTGAGTTGCACTGCAAAACAGTGCTTTTGTCCGACGGTCCATTCGTCCGCCGAAATGCGGTCGTACCGATGCTTCTTTTCCGGGTAGCGTTCGACATCCACGCGCTTGAAGCCGGAATTCAGAAAGAGCCCATCCGAAAACGAGACCGCGAACAGTTCCGGATAACCTCGCTTGCGTGCCAGTTCGACCGCGGCGGCGATCAACGCGGTGCCCAGGCCTTTCCCCTGATGTTCCGGATCCACGGCCAACGACACGAGCTCAGCCAACGACGGTGAATAGTCGTCCACGCACACGCAGCCAACGATGCGGCCATCGTCATCGCGAATCACGCGATAGTCATCGATGTGCGCCTGCACAAATGCTTCGCTGCGCGGAAGCGTCAGGCCTTGGTCTACGAAGCGATTATTCAGTTCGGCAAGCGAGTGAACGTCGTACTCGCGGGCAGGAGAAATCGGTCGCATGCGGCTGTGGAAGCTACGTCGAGCCACGCCCTTCGGGCAGTCGTTGTCGAGTCCGTTTGTACACGCATCATGACCGCGTCGGTCCCCCTCTTGCGGAAGTACACGGCAAGGGAGGGCTTATGCGATCTCTTGCATTGCTAAGCGCGGCCGCAATCGTTGCATGTGATACGGCGTCGAACAAAACAGCGCTGCTCGACAGCGCGAACGGCATGGACAGCGCGGCAGGAGCAGTCGGTTCTGACACCGGCGCTGCGCATTATGGAGCCACCGGCGCGGCCAACCTGCGCACGGTCGCGGATACGGGTGCGATCACCGTGTTTCCGGATAAGCCGCGCGTGGGAGGCGTGATTGTCGCGACGCTCGTGGGCGATAGCACGATGGCGGCTCGCTGCACTTGGAAAGGGAGCGCCATCCCCTGCCACCATACGGCGGCCGGCATTCGCGTCTTCATACCGCTGAGCGCCGGCGACTCGGCGGGCGTGTTTGCTTTGACGATCGACACACCTAACGCACGCGTGACGCGCCAGGTTACCGTGGCGCCCCATGAGTTTGGCCGTGAGTTGATTCTGCTCAGCGATACCCTCTTCTCACTGGTCCGTCGCCGGGCCGACATCGCGCGGGACGCGCGGGCTGTGCGACAGGTGCTGTCCGGAATGACTCGAGAGCAGCGTTGGAGCGGGCGTTGGCGCGACCCCGTACAGGAGCGAGAGAAGACATCGCCATATGGCATCGAGCGCTTTTATGCGCCTGCCTCGGACTCTTCGCGGAGCATCCCGTTAGATAATTCGCGCGCGCCGGGAAGTTTCGGCGCTGATACGTTGCGCGGGGATGTCGATCTTCCTGGCTGGCGCCACGCGGGCGTCGACATCGCACGCTCCCTCCGAGGCGCCGTGAATGCGCCAGCCGCGGGCGTCGTGGCTGACGTGGGCCAATATGCTCTCATGGGGCGCACCGTTTTCATAGACCATGGGCACGGCGTTTATAGCGCATTCTTCCACCTGGACACCGCGCTCGTTAGGCGCGGCGATGAGGTGAGCGCCGGCACATCCGTCGGCCGCGTTGGGAGAACGGGGCTCGCCACCGGTCCCCATCTCCACTACGGCATCTACGTGAACGGGCGAGACGTTGATCCGGCCTTGTGGCGGGACGCGGTCGCCTGGATGGAAAACCGCTCGGTCGCCAAGCGCGGAGACAGCGCGCGCTCGGCAAAAGGAAATCGCAATTAGCGCGATGGGTCGTCCTCCTACTTCACCTTGAGCTACCGGACATGAGGTCGAGCATGCTGAACCATGCGGAGCTCAGCGACATGTCACGCGCCCTGCGCGATGAACGACTGCTGAGCGTATATGTCGATGCGTCCGTTTCCGACCCCAAGGACCGCGGTGTCTGGCGGGTCGCGCTGGACCACCAGCTCAAATCCATTCGACAAAATCTCCTCGGTACATCGCACGACGAGCGCGAGCTCTTCGAGACCTGTGTGGGACATCTGGATCGCGCCCTGGGCGGCTTTCAAGCCTCGCTATCCTCGTTAGGCTGGGTCGGATTCATCGCGAGCGATGGCGTGCGACATTCGGAGGCAGTACCTGTCGCGATGCCGACATTGGCGTCCTGGCGCAAAGGGCCGCGCATCGCCCCGTATATCCGCGCGCTGAAACTGCATCGCCCCGTGGTGGTGGTCATGGCGGACACGCGCGACGCAACGGTGTATCGCTATGCGCAGGGCACGCTCGAAGCCGTCGCCGAGCTGCATGCTCGCACCTTCGACGAAGAGCCGATCCACATGAGCAAAACGGCGAGAGCCGGCTACCACACGGGCGTACGCGGCGTAGCCGGGAAGGACGAAACGGGGCGCGAAGTGGAAGCATCGAGCAAACGGCTGATCTCCGAGGTTACGGAGCGGGCGGCCAAAGCCGCAGGCCAGGACGGATGGTTGCTCGCCGGCGGCATTCCGGAAATGAGTACGCACATCGCGCAATCGTTGCAGAGCACGGCGAACGGCCGCGTTAGGCACGTTCCTGGGCTCGACATTCATGCGACAGATGCACAAATCGTCGTCGCCGCGCAGGAGGGAGCGTCGTCGCTGCGCGACGACTATGTCAGTTCCATTCTGAGTGACCTCGTCGACCGCCAGGTTGCGCGTGATATGGCCGCCTTTGGCCTTTCGCGGACGGAACAGGTGCTGCACGAAAAACGCGTGCGTGATCTCTTCCTCACCGACCGCTTTATCGAGCAGCACGCACGCGAGGCAGAAGACGCCGTACGGTCTGCGCTGGATCAGAGTGCGACAGTCGAAGAAGTCTCCGGCATGGCTGCTGCCCAGCTGGACCAGCTGGGCGGCATCGGCGCACGCTTGCGGTTTAGCCTGACACACTCCGCTGCGAGTTGACTCGCAGGTGCTGAAGCTCCGAAGGCGCTACCGACTCATCGCAGAAACCACTCCCACCCCTGCGTCGATATCGCCGGGGGCACCTCGTGCCGTCCGTCGAACTCCACGTACTCGACGGAGTATCCGCGTCGCTTCAGCGCAGGAACGATCGCGCGACTCGTGACCTCGATAGGCAGGATTTGATCTCGTGTCCCATGCGAGATGAAGATCGGAGGCTTGCCAACCGGCGTGTGCTCACGCACAAAACCAGGCGAGAAGGCGACGATGTGCGTGAAAAGATCGCCGTTGGCCATCCCTAACGAGATCGCGTACGTTGCCCCGTCCGAAAACCCGGCGAGCGCGATGCGCCTGGGATCGATCGCGCAGTGTTCGAACGTGTACCGCAACGCGGAGTTGACGAACGGGATGTCGGGACCGAAGTCACCGTGAATCGCGTCCCAGGTGGATCCACGCGACTCCGGCGCCAGCATGATGGCGCCTAACGTCTCAGAGCGCGCCCCGTACGATCCAAACCAGTTGCGCGCACGCCCGCCCGCGCCGTGCAAGAGCACGATGAGCGGTGCCGGCTTCGATCGGTCGTACGACCGCGGCACGTACAGCAGGCCATTGCGCATGGCCGCGATCGGCGGTTCGTGT
>JBFMFA010000044.1:0-11242 GCA_040753195.1 Gemmatimonadota bacterium
AAAAGCGGGCATGGGTGGCTCGGTGGGCGATCTCCTGCGGCACCCACGGCTCAACCACCGGCCTGAAGTGCTGGCGGGCGTGCTGGCTGACGAATGTGCTCAGCGGCTGCAGAACTTTTTTGCGTTGACACGCTCTGCGGGCGTCGGTTAGCCTTCGCCCCCGACCTGGACAGGTGTCCGAGTGGCTGAAGGAGCCGGTCTCGAAAACCGGTATACGGGTAACCGTATCGTGGGTTCGAATCCCACCCTGTCCGCTGACGACCGAGTTCTGAGTACTCCGCTTGGAGTCTCACAGAGTACTCAGCGTTCGGTTTGAGCGATGAGTCTTTGGTAGTTCTACATTGACTGAAACTGAGCACCGACGTGATCGTGACTGGCAGAGGGGGGCTCTGTTAAGCGCACCAATCTCGAGCCCACGTGTGTGTCTAGGTACTCCAGGCTGAACACCGAAAACTCAGTACTCAGTTGGACGGGTGGCCGAGTGGCTTAAGGCGCACGCCTGGAAAGCGTGTGGACTCGCAAGGGTCTCGTGGGTTCGAATCCCACCCCGTCCGTGCCTAACGATTCACGATCGTCGCCAAGCTCATGTTCGACAACCTCGGCTACTTCCATCCCATCGTCGTACACTTTCCCATCGCGCTGACATTCGCGGGTGCCGGCGCGCGGCTTCTGTGGGTGGTGTTCAAGAAAGACTGGCTCAGTTATGCAGCTGCGACGTTGCTCATCATCGCCGCGGTGGGAGCCTATGCGGCCACATATACGGGCGACCTGGCCCATAGCCCGGTCGAGCGCGTCCCCGGCAGCCGCGCTGCCGTGATGGAGCACGAAGAATGGGGTGAACGCGCGCGCAACATTCTCATCGGCATCGCGCTCGTGGAGCTTGGCGCGCTTGCCCTCGCTGCGAATCGCAAACGCGTGTTGCATTACGTGTCGGCGGTGGCCGGAATTGCGGCGATGTACTGCATGTTCGAAGCAGGGGAGCACGGCGGCGAACTCGTGTACTCGTACGCCGGCGGCGTCGGTATCCGTACCGGCGAAGACGCCGACGTCGAACGCCTGTTGCTGGCGGCGCTGTATCATCAGGCGCAGCGTGATCGCGCCGCCGGACGCACGGCCGACGCTGCCTCGCTCGTGCGCGAAATGCGCAAGCGGTTCCCTAACGATACCGCCGTGCGATTGCTCGCCATCGAGTCGCAGTTGCGCGACGAGCATAACGCGGCCGCGGCGCTCGCGTCGCTCGATTCATTGAAACCGCCGGCGACGAGCCGGCAATACTACCTGAACAGCGCCATGCTCCGCGCGGACGCGCTCAGCGCGACGGGACAGCGGGACAGCGCACGGGCGGTGCTGACCGCCCTCACGAGCGATTTTCCCACCTCGACGCGACTCAAGGCAAAGCTCGACTCCTTGCGCTGACGCACCTGATTCACGCGCGCATCAGGCTTCGCAAAATGTGATGCCCGTCAGCGGCCCCGTGCGATTTGAGTGATAGTTGGCCCGGCAGGTGGTCATCGGTGCGACCGTCATCGTGACGCATCGAGTGGCATACGCCCTGCGCAAATGCGCCCGTCGAGAGGCCGCATACCTGGGCGGGTTGGAGGCCCTCCCTCAACAAGTCGCCAGGTATGCCGGCCCTCTCACAATTTCCTCCCGGAGAATTGTCGAGGCCAAGTGCACCGTAGCACCTTTGATCGCGTGCTTCGCCAACTCGCACCGCTACTTCGCGTCGCCCTCCTCGTCGCTGCCGGCGATCTGCTCACCAAGCAGGCCGCCGTCATCATGCTGGCGAGCGAAGACTACGTGTACACGGACTGGTTGCGTCTCACCCTGGTGCACAACGACGCCGGAGCATTTGGCCTTTCGTTAGGCGCGTACGCCTTCCAGGTCAACGTGCTGGTCAAGCTCGCGGCGATTGTCCTGATGCTCGCGGCGTGCCGCGATCTGGCACGGATCGATAAGGACGCGCCGGTTGCCCTGGGACTCATCGTCGGAGGCGCGTTAGGCAACCTCGGCAGCCTGCTGCTGCATCCGGCCGGCGTCGTCGACTTTATCGCCGTCGGAATCGGCCCAGGGGAAGAACTGGTACTCAATGGCGCGGATCTCGCCGCATATGGCGGTCTCGCGCTCCTCGGCCGCACCGTGTGGCGCGTCATCGTGCTGGCTCGCTCGCCGGCACGCGCCGTCATCTCCGCGCGCCTCGCCGGACGGCCGGTTGCGCTGCGCCTCATCGGCGACCGCGAGATCATACGCAACGTCGCGGTGCTCGCGGATGCCAAGCCACCAGTGGACGAGCTGTGGGAGCCGCGTCAGAGGCCGCGCAGCGACCGCGTGGTGGTCACTCCATTGTTCGACGAGCGCCCGCGTTCGATGGGGAGCGAACGCGAAGTCGAGCGCCCCCGCGTTCCGGCAAAGGTGATCGACTTGCGCACCCGCCGCCCCTCGACCGAAGAGCCGCGCCCGGGGACCTAGCCACACTTTCTTGTCAGGCGCGCTTTCGCTGGACGTTCAAGCGCGACAATATGTGGCCGTCAAATGAGCGCTCCGACTCTCGCTCGCAAGCTAGCCATGGCTGCGTTCGTCGCGGCGCTGTTGCTAGGCACGCTCACCTGGACGACGCTCAGCACCATCCGTGCGACGCGCATGCTCGCCGCGTCGCCTGACGCGTCCCAGGAATCGATCGCCGCCGCGCGTCAGGCAGATATCGTCGTTCGCCTGACATGGATCGCCGCGATTCTGCTCGTGGGTGCGGCGTACTTTGGGTTTCGCGCCGAGGCCGGGGCGCGCGCCGTAACAGCCGCGGTCCTGCAGAAGAAGCACGAAGAGGAGTTGCGCGCGCTCTCGATCGTGGACGATCTCACGGGACTCCACAATCGGCGCGGTTTTTTGGCCCTCGCGCAGCAACAGGTCAAACACGCGCGCCGCAACAAGCGTGAATTAGTGCTGCTGTTCGTCGATATGGACGACTTCAAGCAGATCAACGACCGATACGGTCATCAGCAGGGGGACATCGCGCTGCAGCGGGCCGCCCGCGTGTTACGATCGACGTTTCGCGATTCCGACATCATCGCACGGCTGGGCGGCGATGAATTCGTCGTGCTCGCCGCCGACACGGGCACGAGCGCGTCGATTGTTGAGCGGTTGCGCCTGGAGCTGACCGAGCGGAATACGCGCGACGGCTACCCGTACACGATGTCATTCAGCGTCGGCGCCGCGCGCTTCGACCCCGACGATCCGCCGACAATCGAGGAGTTGCTGCATACAGCGGACTCCATGCTGCTGGAGCAAAAGCGGCAGCGGAGGACGCACGCGACGGTCGACTGACCGCAGGCGCTCACGTTAGGCGCAGCCGGCGTGAGTTTGCGCCATTACCCTACTGCCATTAACGGCAACGACCCGTCATATTAGCGCCCCAGCCTATGGCGGCCAAACGCACGACGATCCTCGACGCGAAATCGATCTCTCGAACGCTGCGTCGTATGGCTGACCAGATCGTCGAGCTTTACGGGGCGGACGACCTGGTTCTTGTCGGTATTCAGCGACGCGGCGTACAGCTGAGCGAACGCATTGCCGCCCTCATCGACGAGCGCGAAGCCACCCAACTTCCGCGCGGTGCCTTGGACATCACGCTGTATCGTGATGACCTCCAGACTGTCGGACCGCGACCCGTTGTCGGGGCCACACGGCTCCCCTGGGCGCTGGACGACAAGTGCGTCGTTATCGTTGACGACGTGCTGTACACAGGACGTACCGTGCGGGCGGCGCTCGATGAACTGGCCGATTTTGGTCGTCCGGCGCGGATTGCCTTAGCGGTGCTGGTCGATCGCGGGGGACGAGAACTCCCGATCCATGCCGACATCGTAGGCAAGGTCGTCGAAGTACCAAGCGGCGATCGTGTAGACGTGCTCGTCTCGGAGCTGGATGGCGAAGACGCCGTGGTGATCGTGCCGCGGAGGGACGAGGAGTGATTCCTCGCGGAGCGTCTGCTGGCGCGGCTGGGACCGCCCCGGCGTCGACTCCGGCGAGTGTTCCATTGGGCAAAGACCTGCTCGGTCTGGAGCACCTAACGGCGGATCAGATACGGCTCATCCTCGACACCGCCGAGCCGTTCAAAGAGATCAGCGAACGACAGATCAAGAAAGTGCCGACGCTGCGCGGCATGACGATCGTGAATCTCTTCTTCGAGGCGTCGACGCGCACGCGCATTTCGTTTGAATTCGCCGAAAAGCGCCTCTCGGCCGATACGGTGAACGTCGCCGCGTCCGGCTCGAGCGTGGCGAAAGGTGAAACGCTTGTCGATACGGCGCGCAACCTCGAGGCGATGCGCATCGACATGGTTGTGATCCGCCATGGAGCATCCGGTGCCGCGCGCTTTCTTGCCGACCGTATCGCGTCCAACGTGATCAACGCCGGCGACGGCACGCACGAGCATCCCACGCAAGGGCTGCTCGACTTGCTCACGATTCGAGATCACCGCGGTCCAATCGCCGGCCGCAAAGTCTGTCTATGCGGTGACGTGCTGCACTCACGCGTCGCCCGTTCGAACATTTGGGGTTTGCAGCGCCTCGGCGCCGAAGTCGCCGTGTGTGGCCCGCGCTCGCTTCTGCCTAACGCGATCGACGATTTCGGGGTCCGGGTTTTTCACCGGATCGAAGAGGCCATCGAATGGGCCGAGGTCCTCAACATTCTGCGGCTGCAGCTTGAACGGATGCAGGCCGGCTACATCCCCTCACTACGCGAATACAACCGCGTCTTTGGTGTCACCCGGGAAAAACTCGATCGTGCACCACGTGACATTCTCATCATGCACCCCGGCCCGATGAACCGCGGCGTTGAAATCGACTCTGATGTCGCGGACGGGCCGCACTCGGTGATTCTGGATCAAGTGACGAACGGCGTCGCGGTGCGGATGGCGGTGCTGTATCTCCTCGCCGGTGGAAAGCCGGAGCTGGCGGAAGCGGCGAAGGGGGAGCGATGACGACAGGTCAAAGGTTCAAGGCCAAAGGTCAAAGCGAGCAGTCTGAGACGGTTCTCTTGCGCGGCGGACGGGTACTTGACCCCTCACAAGGGTTGGATGTCATAGGCGATGTACTGGTGGTGGATGGCAAGATCGAGCATTCAGGGAAGTCGTTAGGCGAAGTGCGGCGCGATGACGATCCGATCGAGATCGACTGCAAGGGACAGGTGATTGCGCCCGGGTTCATCGACGTGCACTGCCATTTGCGCGAGCCCGGCCGGGAAGACGTCGAAACGATCGCCACCGGCGCCCGGGCCGCGGCCGCGGGCGGGTTCACGGCGATCTGCGCCATGCCTAACACCGATCCCGTCACCGACAACCAGGCTGCGGTCGGATTCATCGTCAGACAGGCGATGCGCGTGCACGCCGCGCGCGTCTACCCGATCGGCGCCATCTCGTTAGGGCAGAAGGGAGAGGCCCTCGCGGAATTCGGCGAAATGGTCGGCGCCGGAGCGGTTGCCTTCAGCGATGACGGCCGTCCCGTCGTGAGCGCCCACCTGATGCGCACGGCGCTCGAATATGCGCGCTCCTTCGACGTGCCGATCGCCGACCATTGCGAGGAGCCAACGCTCGCGGCCGGCGGCGCGATGAACGAAGGGCTCGTCTCGGCGCGCCTGGGCCTCAAGGGGATACCTAACGAGGCCGAAGAGATCATGGTGATTCGCGACATCCTGCTCGCGCGACGCACAGGCGGGCACGTGCACCTGTGCCACATGAGCACCAAGGGATCGGTCGAGCTGATCCGCTGGGGGAAGGAGCGCGGTATCCGCGTGACGGCGGAAGTCTGCCCGCACCACCTAACGCTCACCGAGGATGCCGTCGAAGGGTACAACACAAACGCCAAGATGAACCCTCCGCTGCGCACGGCCGAAGATGTCGAGACGCTGCGCATCGCGGTGCGGGACGGCACGATCGATCTTGTGGCGACCGATCACGCGCCGCACCACTATGACGAGAAGGAGCGCGAGTTCGCGCACGCGCCGAATGGGATCGTGGGCCTGGAAACCGCCCTCGGCGTCCTTCTCACATATGTCGTTCACTCCGGGGCGCTGGACTTGGTGACCCTGATTGACCGCATGTCGGTAACTCCCGCGCGAGTATTCAAGCTTCCAGGAGGCTCTTTAAAGCGCGGGAATGTGGCGGACATCACTGTTTTTGATCCGGCGCGAGAGTGGGTTGTAGATCCGGCGGAATTCCGGTCCAAAGGGCGCAATTCCCCCTACGCTGGAGCCCGGTTCAAGGGGCGTCCGACGTGTACCATCGTCAGCGGTCGGATCGTCCATAACCTGGATGTGCGGTAGGGGGACGAAATCGTTATGCCGACGTCGCGCACGGTCAGGCGACAGATCATCACGGTGTGTCGTCGGTTGTACGAGCGCGGGTTGATCGCCGGCGCGGACGGCAACGTGTCGGTGAGAACCGGTCGCGGATCGATGTTGATCACGCCGGCCGGCTTCAGCAAAGTGGATGTGGAGGTGGAAGACCTGGTGGAAGTGACGTGGGAAGGGGCTCGGTCGCGCAAAGGAAACAGAGCGTCGACGGAGCAGGCGATGCATGTACGCTTGTACAGACGGCGGTCCGACGTCGGCGCGATCGTCCATGCACACCCGCCGATCGCGACCGCGTACGCCGCGTCCGGCGAAGCGATCCCGACCGATGTTCTTCCCGAGATGGTCTTCCAGCTTGGTAATATTGCGTACGTTCCTTTTGTTATTCCTGGAACCGAAGCGTTTGCGGATGCGATGGAGCCTTTTGTGAACGAGCACGACGTGTTTGTCTTTGCCAATCATGGCGCAACGACGGTTGGACCGTCGTTGGCGATCGCGCATCAGCGTATGGAAAGTCTGGAGCATGGCGCGCGCATCGTGTGGGCAGCACGCTCGCTAGGCGGTAGCCGATCTCTCCCACCCGCCGCGGTCAAGGCGCTGCTCACTCAGCGTCAGACCGTGCGCTCCGCCGAACTCACACCTAACGAATCTCGGAGTAGGACATGACCGAGAGTGGTCACATGGACGCCTTGACGGCGTTGCTCGAAGAGCGCAAACAGTACGAAACCTGGATCGCGCAACTGGATGCGCGGCGCGGGAGCGCCCCTGGGCATGTGCTGGAACGGGTGCGCGGTGACTATGTCACGCGGCTTGGGCAGGTCACCGAGCAGCTCGTACAACGCGCGCCGGAGTTGCGCGGCTCGGCGCACGAATTGGCCGTACGGCTGGCCGGCCTCGAGCGCGACGAAGGCGAGAAGCGCGATGAGCGCGCCGAATACGAGTTGCGCGCCGCGGTCGGCGAATACGCGCCGGAGGTTGCGCAGTCGTCATTCGCGCGCATCGACGAGACGATCACGCGCCTGGCGGGCGAGCGGAACGTCGTCGAGACCGAATTGAATCGCATGCGGGCCCTGCTGTCGGCGATCGATATTGCGGCAGCAGCCATCGGAGCCCCAGCGGCGCATCCCATCGCTCATGCGGTCCCATCGGCGCCACCAGCGCCGCCTGTGCATGCGGAACCGGCGCGCGAGCGTCCTGCCGTCGACGAGCTGGCGTTCTTGAAGTCCGTCGTACCGGATTCGCGCCTAACGCCGGCGCTTGCCACGCCTCAGGTGCAGCCGCCGTCGCCGGAAATCGACGAAGCGGCGCCTAACGAGGTCGAGGAGCGTCCGGCACCGTCGTTTACGAGCCAGCGTCGTGCGGCCGAACCGAGCCGCGGATCCGGACACATCGCCGCCCCCGCCATGACACCGCCGAGCGTTCCGTCGATCCTGAAAGACGTCCCCACCGAGCAGGTCAAAACACTCCGCTGTCAGGAGTGTGGGACGATGAACTACCCGACGGAGTGGTACTGCGAGCGCTGTGGAGGGGAACTGGCCGCCATGTAAGAAGGCGGTCAGCGGCCCTGAGGCATCTCAGAGCTATGGGGAGAGAGCCACGAGTGTGTGGCTCTGTGTTTCAGGGAACAGATAAGGCACCAACCACGGCTTAGTTGCTCACAGCTCTGCCCCGATAGCTCAAAGGAGCCTCGCCCCCGGCGACTACACGGCTGGCAACTGAACAGCGTTAGGCCGTCTTGGCGATACGCCTTTTCTGACGCCCAGCCGTGTTCTTGTGGATGAGGCCTTTGCGCGCGGCGCGATCGAGCGTCGCTGTTGCCATGCGCTTGGTCGCCACATCCGCTCCAGGCGTAGTTGCCTTTTTGAGTGCGGTGCGCAGCGCTGCCCGCTGCGCGCGGTTGCGAATGGTGGCCGCTCGGGCCTTACGCATGTTTTTCTTACCCGATTGAATTCGCGGCACGCCTATACTCTCCGAAATGTCAGTCGTTAAGCACCAAAATTGAGCGGGGAATGCTAGGCCTAACTGTGAGGCATGTCAAGGCAGGACACAGCTTTACTGCGCTTTTCCCCGTCACTAACTTGCGCTCCGTTCGGCGCACGAACTCGCTTCCGCGAGCCCCACCTTAGCCCGCCGGCCTGCCGCCAATTGGACAAAGTCCAAAACTTCGCGCTCATAGCACCGATTTTGTTGTTTTCGATGGTCGCGCATGAGTATGCGCACGGCTATGCGGCTCTCAAACAAGGTGATCCCACGGCGTATCAGCTGGGACGCCTAACGTGGAACCCCCTGAAGCACATCGATCCGTTCATGACGATCATTTTGCCGATCGTCACGTTTCTGTCTGGCGGTTTCATCTTCGGGGGCGCCAAACCGATCCCCGTCGTCCCGCGGAATTATCGCAACTACAAGCGCGGTGACATCATCGTCTCACTGGCCGGCATTGCCACGAATCTGGTGCTCGCGGCGATCTTCACGATCCTGGTTCCGGTGGTCGGCGTGCTCGGGAACGCCATTCCTGCGCTGACGTCGACGTTGTCGATCATCCAGACGATGTTCCTCTTCGGGATCCTGATCAACCTGATCCTGGCGGTCTTCAACCTGCTGCCGCTCCCGCCGCTCGACGGGTCGCACGTGATGAAGTACCTGCTCCCACCGGCGTGGGCGCTGCGCTATCAGCAGTTAGGCATGTACGGAATTTTCGTCCTGCTGATATTATTCATGACAGGAATCGGCCGCGATATCTTTGCGCGCTGGATGTGGCCTGCCACAAAGCTCTTCCAGCTGGCTGAAGATGCCGTGAGTCCGTTTCGCCTCTCGATGCCATGGATGGGCGGATGATCCTCCCGAACCCGGCGACCGCTGCAGTGCTCAATGACGACGAGCCCGCGCCCTTTGTCGTCGAACTGAGCGAGTACTCCGGGCCTCTCGATCTCCTCCTCACTCTTATCCGCGACGAGAAAGTCGACATCTACGACATTCCGATCGCGCGCATCGCCGAACAGTTCTTGCGCAGTATCCGCTCGTTAGGCCTCGACCAGGCGGCTGACTACCTCGAGATGGCGGCGCGCCTGCTGCGCATCAAAGCGCAAATGCTCCTGCCACGCAGTGGCGCGGAAGACGAGTGGGAAGATCCTCGGGCCGAGCTCGTGCGCCGGCTGCTCGAATACCAGCAGATTCGAGAAATCGTGGATCGCATGGAGCGCCTCGCCGACGAGCGACGACGGCGTTTTTCGCGCGGCTTTATCCCCGAACAACCAGCTCCGCCGCAGGCGCCGCTCGCGCTCTCGCTCGGTGAGCTCCTCGGCGCTGTCGATCGCGTGTTGCGTGTGGCGAGCACGCCGGACCTGCACGACGTCATTCCGCGACCACTCGATGTGGACGGGGCAATGACCACCGTCCGTGGCGTCCTCGCGCTGCGTGAGCGTGTACCGTGGCGGGAAGTCGTGCCGTCCGCGCCGGAGCGTTGGCAGATCCTCTCCGTCCTTCTCGCGCTTCTGGAGATGGCTCGTCGCGGCGAGCTGTCGCTGGAACAACTCGCTCCTTTCTCCAACGTCTGGATCACCCGTGAGTCCGCTGGCCAAGTTGCTTGAAGCCGCATTGTTTGCGAGCGCCCGGCCAATTCCGGTCGACGAGCTCGCGGACCTCGACCCTGAAGCGTCGCCGGCTGCCGTGCGTGCGGCACTGGAGGAGATCCGCGAGACCTTCGAGGTGGAGGGGCACGGCGTCGAGGTCGTCGAGTTAGGCGATGGCTGGCAGATCCTAACGAGATCCGAATACGCCGAAGTCATCGAGCGCGCCCAACTCGCCGTGAGGCCGCACCGTCTCTCCGGTGCCGCGCTGGAAACGCTCGCCATCATTGCGTACCGACAGCCGATTGGCCGTGCCGAAATCGAAGGCATCCGTGGGGTGAACGTCGGGAGCATTCTGAAGTCTTTGCACGAGCGCGGGCTCATCGACGTTGTGGGCAGGGCCGAAGGACTTGGCAGACCGCTTCTCTACGGTACGACGTCGCTCTTCCTGGAGCACTTTGCGCTGCGGCACCTCGAGGAGTTGCCGCGGGCGGACGAGCTGGCGATCGCGCTCAAAACGGAGCCCCATCCCGTCACATGAGCGGCGAGATGCGGATCCAGCGCGCCCTGGCGCGCGCCGGAATCGCGTCGAGACGAAAAGCCGAGGAGCTGGTCGCCGCTGGGCGTGTGCGCGTGAACGATTCCGTGGCCCAGATTGGACAAGTCATTGACCCCACGCAGGACCGCCTGACGATCGACGGTCGCGTGATCGACATCGCGCCGCGTGAGGCAACGTGGTTCGCGCTCAACAAGCCGGCCGGTACGATGTCCACTCGCCGCGATACACGCGGGCGTCCCACGGTTTTTGCATTCGTACCGGACGTGCCCGGCCTAACGTATGTGGGTCGACTCGACTACGACACCGAAGGTCTGCTTCTGTTTACGACAGACGGCACCGCGGCGCATGCACTGACGCACCCTAGTCGAGAGGTCGAGCGCGTCTACGAAGCGACGGTCAAGGGGGACGTCGAAGCGGCCGCCCGACGAGCCGCGAAAGGCGTGGAGCTGGAGGACGGTCCGGTGCGTCTCGTTTCGGCACGTGCGCGTCCGGCGCCAGCCGGCCACCTTTCGATCTTTGAAGTGACTCTCACTGAAGGGCGAAAGCGCGAGGTACGGCGATTGTGCAAGGCGTTGGGTCTGTACGTTCAGCGGCTGCGACGCACGCGGTATGGGCCGATCACGCTTGGGGGGTTGGCCGAAGGTGAATATCGTGAACTGACCGCCAACGAACGGACTTCGATCGCGAAGCTTGTAGAGAAGGAAACACGGGGTCAGACTCCCTGATCGAGGCGATCAAGGGGTCTGACCCCTTGATCCCGGAGCCGGATAGA
>JBFMFA010000045.1:0-11140 GCA_040753195.1 Gemmatimonadota bacterium
TCGACCGTGACGAACGCGTCTGCATTGCTCGTTAGGCGTCGCGACACGCGCACATCAGTGACTACAAACGATTCCAGCTCCAATACATTGAGATCGTCGTCGAAACGCGACCCGACAAAGCGCGTCATGACATTGAGCGCGACGAGGTCAGGATTGTCGAAGCCGACCAGCGCCGTTCCCTGATGCTTCGCGGTGCCCCGGGAGACCTTGCCGACGAGTTGCTGCTGCGTCGGGGCTTTGGTGATCTCGGTGGGATTGAACGCATAGCCGGCGCCTAACGTCCAGTAGCGATGCGGGCGCGCTTCCAGCTCGCCTTCGACGCCGGCCGTGCGGAACTCGGCGATATTCTCGCGGCGACGGCACGTGCCGCCGGCGGGAACGAAGCCGCACGGAGCGATCACCCGCCCCGTATTCCCAGCCAGAGCCAACGTGACTTCGAGTGCCGGGTCTTTGACGACGCTCCAGAAGCCGGTGATCCGCGCCACGGCGGACGTGCCAAGCATGATGTCAGTGCCGATGTCCACACCCGTTAGGCGTTCCGGCTGCAGTTGCGGATTGGCTTCGGTGATGACATTGCCGGCCTCACGAAACGGCTTGAACAGTTCGTTGAGCGTCGGTGAGCGGAAGGAACTGTACACCGAGGCCCGAAGGGACACGTCGCGGGTGGCCTGTTGCCTGACACCAAAACTGTAGCTCGTGCGCGAGTCCGTTTTGTCGGCGTACGACGTGTCGAGGGTGACGGCTCCGGTGCTCATGTTCCGCTCGGTGCGCTGGCCGTCCTTGTTGCTGAACCGGTCGTGCCGCACACTCGCGAGGAAGCGCAGTCTGTCAGTGACCGAAATGGCGTCCTGCACGTAGACACCGAGCAGGCGTTGCTCCCCGAAGACCCGCCGTCGGCTGATGAAGCGCCCTTGCTGGAAGTTGGAATCTTCATTCACCTCGCCGTCCACCCAAGAGGCATCAACGCCCGCCGTTAGGCGATGCATGCGCAACACTTCCTTTGACCACTGCACCTGCGCTCCGGCTGAATGCGTCGGCACCTTCCATTGGTGCAGCGACGGAAACTCCGTATTGCGATCCAACGATTCGTTCGTGAAGAAGTTCCGATACGCGCTCGAGCCCATATACGACGTGGCCGTCACCAGCCCGCCATCCGCTGTGAGCCATCGAAGACCGCCGCGCACGTCGCGCACGATCGTCGTGTTGTCGCGCAAGACGGTGCCGTTGTTGCGGAAATCGTCCATGTAATTGCCGCCGACGAACAGGCGCATGGACGGAGTGGCGTCGAACGTCACCTTGCCGAAGAACGCGCTGTTGCGCGAATCGACACGTTCGTCAATGGAGCCGCGGATGTTGTCGGGGACGTTGATGTACCCCTTCGTATCGAAGTATTCGCCGGCGAAGAGCGCGCCGAACCGGTCCTTCTTGCCTGTCGCGACCACACTCGATCGCGCCGCGGCATAACTTCCGGCCGTTTGCGCCAGCGTGATGCTGTTCTCGCGCGGGTCATCGGTAATGAGGTTGATGACCCCGCCTAACGCCCGATCGCCCCACACACCAGCGCCGCCGCCGCGCACCACCTCCGCCTGCTTAACGAGGGCGAGCGGAACCCGCGGCCAGAATACCCATCCCGCGAACGGCTCGTTCATCGGCACGCCGTCCAGCAGCACGAGCGTGCGGCTCGCCGAGGTGCCGCCGAGGCCGCGCAGCGCCGGCGCCTGACGCGACGGATGCGACACCACGCTGCTCTGATGGTCTTTCGTGGTGTAGCCGGGAATGACGCGCAGGAAGTCAGACACCGTGCGCGCGGCGGACCGTTGAATTTCGACGGTTCCCAGCACCGCCACGTTGGCCGGCACCTCACGCACGACCGCGCTGCCACGGGTAGCCGTGATGACGGCCGCGTCGAGCAACGTCGGCTTTCGAGTTGTGTCCGGCCGCTGCGCGACCAACACGCTTGGCGTTAGGCAAAGCAGCGCGAGCCAACGTCCCTTCGTCTGACAACGCGTATCGTTCATGCAGCCTCCACTCCGTTTCAGGGCTCGCCGCGCCGCACACTGTCGGCGTAGGCTATGAATGTGGAATCCCAAAGTTGCGCGACTGTTGCCAGCGTTGGCACTAGCCCGCGCGCCTGGGTCCACTTCTGGAATTCCATCATCGCCGCCGCATCGATGCGGCTGTCCGGCCGCATCGACGCCCAGCACGCTTTCCGGAGCAGCGCCGGATCTTCTCCGGTCGCGGCCGCCAGAATCGCGACGTTTCGTTCGGTTTTGCCTTGCGAGTACAGCTCGATGGCTTCCCGGTAGGCCAGCATGAAGCGTCGGCCAGCATCGCGGTTCTTGCCCAGCAGGTTCGGCCCAAAAAACACGTAGCCGAATGTTTCGTTAGGTGCAACCTCTTCGGCCCGGACCCACACGCGGGCCGCCCCGGCCTCCTGAATGCGCGACAGCCAGGGTTCGCCGGCCAGGGCAACGTCGATCGTCCCCTTCCGGAGCGCGTCGATCTCGGCGATGTGCGGGACTTCCGTGGTGCCCTGCAATCCGTCGATCGTTAGGCCTTTGCGCTCCAGCATCTTCTCCATGATGTAGATCATCGGCGCCTGACGATCATACGACAGACGTTTGACGACTTTCGCCGCCTGTGCCGTATCGATGCCATGGCGCACCACGAGCGCCAGATGCGGACAGCCGCTGTTGGTGTCGTAGTAACCGCGCTCGGCAACCGCCCGTATCGTTTCGCCACGCGCGGCGGCGTTGAACATCGACGCTTGTGGTGTGCTGGACAGCACGTCCAGTTCTCCAGCGAGCAACAACGGAATCGCATCGGTGGGGCGCGCCATCGGGACAAACTCCACATCGAGTCCGTGCTTGGCGAAGAGACTTTCGGCAGCCGCGATGTGAATCGGCGCCAGAGCGAGGTACGGCTGCGTGACCACACGCAGCCGCGCGCGCGTGTCCGGTTCCCGCGCCGCGCAAGCCGACGCGCCCAGCATGAACACGGCTAAGGCGAAGCGCCTCACACGGTCTCCATTTTCGGGGCTGTCTCACTGCCACGCAGGCGCAGCGGGTAGAACTTCCCGCGGGCCGTATACGTCGGCGCCTCGCGCCTAACGCGAAATGTCGACGCCTGGCTCCAGACGCCGCGCGACATCTCGGCGGCGCCACCGCGACGCGCGAGAGCCTCCAGAATGGCCTGAATCGGCGCCGCATCGTCGCTCAGCGCGAGCCGCGGATGAACGATCAGCGTGAGACGCGTGAACCCTCGCTCGTCTTCTTCCTCGACCAGCTGGTAGTCCAGCGAGGACCCGCCAAAGCGCGCCGGCAGATCCTTCTCGAGAATCTCGATCATGTCGCTGCCGATGAGCGTGACGCCCTCGCCGGTCAGCTTGCGGAAGCTGCGGATGTCCCGGATGTGCGTCGTTAGGCCCAACGCGCCGTACGGACAGCCGCACGCCTGCTCCTCGACGAGGCCGAAATCGTCCGACTCCACGTTGAGCAGGATCTTCGGGGCCGTCGGCAGGAGCGTCGTGAAGTGAAAGGACGCTACCGATACATCGAACCCGGGGACCTGACGATCGGCCTGGATCAGCGCCAGATGGTCCGCGTGCAGATGCTGGTCATTCGGATGATCCGACGTCGTACAACTCGACCCCACCGGACCAGCTTCGGTGAAGTAATAGTTCGAGAAGAACCGCGCGCCGGTACGCGTGATCTCGGCGACTTTCGCCGGAGTGGGAGGCTCGCCCCCGATCACGAACGTCGCCCCCGTTAGGTCGATCCCCGCCTCGCTCGCCGCCATGCAGACCCGCAGCGCTTTGCTCACGTGCGCCCGAATGCCACACGCACCGCGACGCCGCAGCGCATCGCGCGCCCACTCCGCGATCACATGCGCTTCGTTCAGCGGCAGGTACTCCGGACGTGGGATCGCTGCCCCCGACGCGCGCGCGACGGCAATCGCGGCTTCGGTCGCGAGTCGAAAGCGCCATGCAGCGCCGTCACCGCTACCGCGAATCGGCGAGAACCAGCGCTCCGGGACGTTCTGGACCGGGACGCGCTGCAGTACGCTGTCGAGTCCGTTCCCTGGCGGAACCTCGAACCAGAACACCGTCGGGATGCCGAACAGCCCATGGTGCACGTCGCCGAGGAGGATCGTCGGGAGGCGCGCCGTTAGGTGGTCCAGGTCCATGAGCACGCGGCGCGCTCCACCGGTGCTGCCTCCCGTGGCCACGCTGTGGTAGCTCGTTAGGTGCGGATTGTCGAAGTCTTCCGGGCGCACGTGCACATCCTGGCTGCCGCGCCGGATGCGCTGCGCTCCTTTGAACTCCTCGAACGAGACGTAGACGCCCGCATCCCGCAGGGCGACCAGCGCCCCTTCGGTTCCATGCTTTGCGACAAGCTGGCGCACGTCGTCCGCTGTGCAGCCGGCGATTGCCATCAGTTTGAGATACGGACTTGCCGGGTTGCGGAATACACCGCGTTCCAGACTCGCGAGGAAGTTTGCGTCGCGTTGTTCGAGTCGCTGATGAATCACAGCGCGCGCGGCGTCCACGCTCAAGCGTTGCCGAAGAAACGCAGGAAGTCGTCGCAAAAAGCCAGCGTAGGCGAAGGCAGCGGACCGAAGCGTCATCGCGCCGGCGGCTTAAAGTGGACGATTTTTTTTCGCAGCTCGGAGCGGTCGAGAAGACCGAGTCATTGTCCGAATTGCCGGGGGAGGCCTGCGGCTGTTTCGCTAGAGAACTCGACAATTATTGGACCGACTGACCGAAAGCGCGAGCTTTTTTGAAGTCTGTTGCAGTGAAACGACTTACGGTTTTGTCGCTTGCTGGGAGGGGAGTCTTGATTGCGGCGCCGTTTCGAACGTTGCCGCGATCGTCCCACACGTTTACGTCGAGGTGACCGAGCGTGGTACTGGCGAGGTCTCATTCACGTACCGGGGGCTGGCCGTGCGGCCCGAGGCGAGTCGGGCTGGCACGGCCAATGCGTTACAGGGTAGGTGAAGAGAGGGTGAGGTGGTTGGAAGGGTGCTCGGAGTTCCCCGAGTGTCCTAGAACAAGGCGAATGGCGATCCTTTGAACAGGATCTCGCAGGTAGCTCGGTGGGACTATGACTTGGTCAGCGAAAATTCGATTGCTTCTCGTGCAGCAGAACTCCGCAGAGACGCTGCGTCCAATGCGACGCATCGTGGCGCGCCATCCCGAACGTCGTCGTGGAATTCAGCGTCCACTCTCGGTGGCAACAATCCGTCGCGTTTCGGTCAACGAACAACCGCTGCGACTGGTTAGTTAGGCTGCGCAATAGATCGTGCATCACGTTCCCTGGCGGGACAACGTGGGCACTCCGACCGCTCCTTCGGGGGCGGTTTTTTTTGCGGCAGGTTTGCGTGGTGGAAGTTTTGAGTGGTCCCCGCTGTTAGGAGACGGTTCGTCAGAGCTATCGGGAGAGAGCCATGAGTGTGTAGCTGTCTGCTCCAGCTGTCAGCTGTTCCTGATAGCCGAAACAGCTAGCTACTCACTGATCGCGCTATCCTCACAGCCGGGAGACGGTTCGTCAGAGCTATCGGGAGAGAGAGCCATGAGTGTGTAGCTGTCTGCTCCAGCTGTCAGCTGTTCCTGATAGCCGAAACAGCTAGCTACTCACTGATCGCGCTATCCTCACAGCCAGGAACGGTTCGTCAGAGCTATCGGGAGAGAGCCATGAGTGTGTAGCTGTCTGCTCCAGCTGTCAGCTGTTCCTGTTAGCCGAAAGAGCTAGCTGCTCACTGATCGCGCTATCCTCCACAGCTAGGAACGGTTCGTCAGAGCTATCGGGAGAGAGCCATGAGTGTGTAGCTGTCTGCTCCAGCTGTCAGCTGTTCCTGATAGCCGAAACAGCTAGCTACTCACTGATCGCGCTATCCTCACAGCTGGGAGACGGTTCGTCAGAGCTACGGGGAGAGAGCTGGGAGCTTGTAGTTATCTGATACGGCTATGAGAAGTTGCTGACAGCTGAAGCAGATAGCTTCAAGCTGATCGCTCTCTCCTCATAGCTCTGAGAAGCCTCGCCCTGCTTACGCCACCACTGACAGCTCGCGATGAATGGGCACCATAAATGCGCGCTGATCCGGCATCGAAAGGAGAACGCGATGTACTGGATCAGCGACGAACAGCGAACTCGTGCATTGGCCATGGTGTCCACGCCGATGCCCACAATGCGCGAACAGATGGCGCGGGCGCGGACGATGGCGGAAAGACGAAGGCGTGTTGGGTATGCGAGCCTGGCGCTGCTCTTGGCGATCGTCGCGGCGTTCGTTAGGTAGGCGCGAGGGCGGCGTAGTTGCCTTACGCCTTACGCCTTACGCCTCACGCCTTACGCCTTACGCCTTACGCCTTACGCCTCACGCCTTACGCCTTCTTCCCTCGCACTAGCCGCAGCAGCCCTGAAATCGGATCGTAAAACCGATCGACTACGCGCTCCTTCAGCGGAATGATCGCGTTGTCGGTGATCGTGATGTGCTCGGGACAGACCTTCGTGCAACACTTGGTGATGTTGCAATAGCCGATCGCCCCGTCTTCCTTGAGATGTTTGATGCGATCGCCCGTATCGAGCGGATGCATCTCCAGCGCGGCCGCATACACAAAAAAGCGCGGCCCGATGAATTCCTCGTGTTTGTGATGGTCACGCAACACGTGACAAACATCCTGACACAGGTAGCACTCGATGCACTTCCGGAACTCCTGTACGCGGTCCACGTCTGACTGCTGCATGCGCCAGGTACCGTCCGGCGCGTCGGGTTTGCGCGGCGTGAACTTCTGGATCTTCTTTTTGACTTCGTAGTTCCAGGAGACGTCGGTCACCAGGTCGCGCACGTGCGGAAAGGCGCGCATCGGTTCGACAGTCACGGGCTCGTTGTTAGGCAGCTCGCTCATGCGCGTCATGCACATGAGTTTCGGCTTCCCGTTGATCTCCGCCGAACATGAGCCGCACTTCCCCGCCTTGCAGTTCCAGCGCACCGCCAAGTCACCCGCCTGGTCAGCCTGGATCTGATGGATCGCGTCCAGCACTACCATTCCTTCGGACACGTCCGTCGTGAAGTCCTTGAAGCCGCCTTGGCCGCGTTCGCCGCGCCAGATCTTGAACGTCGTAGCAGCCATTACTTCTGCTCCTCGATGACTTTTTTCAGTTCGTCAGGCATGGGGCGAACGTTGACGCGCTCCAGCTCCATCGCGCCGTTAGCGCCACGTCGCACCACGATGTTGAATCCGCCGTACGTCGCTGACTTTTCCGGATAGTCCTCACGGAACTGCGCGCCGCGGCTCTCTTTGCGCTCCAGCGCAGCGCGCGTCACCGCCTCGGACACCGTAAGCATGTTGTGCAGGTCGAGCGCGGTGTGCCAGCCGGGGTTGTATTCCCGATTCCCCGCCACGCCGGTCCTGGCAGCGCGCGCCTGTAGTTTGGCGATGCCGTCCAGCGCTTGCAGCATTTCATTTTCGCGCCTAACGATCCCCACGAGATCCTGCATCATGTCCTGCAACTCGTGCTGAATGGCGTACGCCGATTCCGCTCCCGCGCTGCCGGCACGGTCGAACGGAGCCAGCGCCGCTTGGGCGGCGCGATCCACATCACCGTCACTGACGCGTGGACTGCCGCCACCACGCGCGAATTTCGCGGCGTGTTCTCCCGCGCGCTGGCCAAACACGATCAGATCGGACAACGAGTTGCCGCCTAACCGGTTCGCGCCGTGCAGCCCTGCTCCCGTTTCGCCTGCCGCAAAGAGACCGGGAACGGTCGACATCTGCGTGTCGCCATCAACGCGAACTCCACCCATCATGTAGTGCGTCGTCGGACCGATCTCCATCGGTACTTTGGTGATGTCGAGATCGGCCAGCTGCTTGAACTGGTGATACATGCTCGGGAGTTTCTTTTTGATGTGCTCTTCCGAGTTAGGCAGCTTCTCCTTGACCCAGGCGATGTCGAGGAATACGCCGCCGTGCGGACTCCCGCGTCCCTCCCGCACTTCGCGATTGATGCAGCGCGCGACGTGATCGCGCGTGAGCAGCTCCGGTGGTCGCCGCGCGGCCTTGTCACCCTGAGTATACCGCCACCCTTCTTCTTCGTTGTCGGCCGTCTGCGCGCGGTAGTTCTCCGGGATGTCGTTGAACATGAAACGCTCGCCCTTGCTGTTGCGCAGCACGCCACCTTCGCCGCGCACCGCTTCGGTCACGAGCAGGCCGCGCACACTCGGCGGCCACACCATTCCCGTCGGATGGAACTGCACGAACTCCATGTCCAGCAGATCAGCACCGGCGCGGTAGGCCAGCGCGTGGCCGTCACCCGTGTACTCCCACGAGTTACTCGTTATGCGGAAGGCGCGACCGATGCCGCCCGTGGCGAGAACGATCGCCTTGGCCGCAAACAGCTTGAAACGGCCGCGTTCGCGATCGTACCCTAACGCGCCAGCGATGCGATCGCCGTCCTTGAACAGCTCGACGATCGTCACTTCCATGTGCACGTCGATTCCTTGATGGATCCCGTGGTCCTGCAACGTGCGGATCATCTCGAGTCCGGTGCGGTCGCCCACGTGCGCAAGGCGCGGGTATTTATGGCCGCCGAAGTTGCGTTGCAGGATGCGACCATCTGCCGTGCGATCGAAGAGCGCTCCCCACGCTTCCAGCTCCCTAACGCGCGCGGGCGCCTCCTTCGCGTGCAACTCGGCCATCCGCCAGTTGTTGAGGTACTGGCCGCCGCGCATGGTGTCGGCGAAGTGCACGCGCCAACCGTCGCGGTCGTCCACATTCGCCAGTGCGGCCGCGACGCCGCCTTCGGCCATCACCGTGTGCGCCTTGCCTAACAACGACTTGCAGGCGAGACCGACGCGGACCCCTTCAGCGGCAGCGGCGATCGCGGCGCGTAGCCCCGCACCGCCGGCGCCGATGACGAGGACGTCGTGTTCGGCGCGCTCGTACGCGGCCATTACAGGATTCTCCAGTCGGTCCAGATCCCCATCGCACAGAGGCGGATGTACACGTCGGTAAAACCCACCGTGATGAGGCTCGTCCAGGCCCACTGCATATGCCAGCGGTTCAGGCAGCTGGAGCAGTCGTAGGCGACTTTGCGCGCCGGCGACCTGGAAAGAATGTCTTTCACGCCGCCGATTATGTGCCTGAACGAGTGGCAGCCTAACGTGTACAGTGTAAGGAAGGTGACGTTGGTGACCAACAGCAGGGATCCGACGCCGATCCCGAAGCGCGTACCGCCGGTTGCCGGGTCAGCGAACCAGAACCCCTTCCATGCGTCGTAGGCGAGGATGAAGAGGAAGATCACCGCGACGTACATGAAGAAGCGGTGCACGTTCTGCAGGATCAGCGGAAATGAACGCTCGCCGAGGTAGCTGGAGCGCGGTTCACCGACAGCGCAGTTAGGCGGATCGGCCCAGAACGCTTTGTAGTACGCTCCTCTATAGTAGTAGCACGTGAATCTGAAGAGCGCGGGGAATGGCAGGATGATCAGGGCCGGCGAAAACGGAAGCCAGGCCGGCCACCATCCTGGCTTGGGACCGAAGATCGCATGCGGCGAATCGCCAAACAGTTCCGGCGAATAAAACGGCGAGAGGTAGGGACCGTGTGTGTAGAACGCGTTCTGAAAAGCCGCCCACGTCGCGTAAACGAGAAATGCCGTGAAAACAACGAGAGGAGGGACGTTAGGCAGCCACCAGGCGTCGCGACGCAGCGTCTCGCCAAAGCGTCGGCGCTCGAGAACAGGCAGAGGACTATGAGCCATTCAACGTGTCATGGAGTTTGAGCACGATGCACCACCTTTCCACCTACAGCTGTTAAAACTACACGTGCGTTGCGGATTTCTGCTGGGGGAATGGTTGTGAGATCGCGATCGATGAGCGCGAAATCGGCGAGCTTGCCGACTTCGAGCGAGCCCTTATCTCGTTCTGCGAATTGTGCATACGCGGCGTTCACCGTGTAGGCGCGCAGCGCCTCTTCGACGCTGATTTTTTGTTCGGGGAACCATCCGTCGGGGTTCTTGTCGTCTAGCGTGCGGCGTGTGACAGCGGCGTAGATGCCTTCGATCGCCGATGGTGGCGCGACGAACCAGTCGCTCCCGAAGGCGAGCGTCGCTTTGGCATCTATCAGAGCGCGGAACGCATACGTTCTGCTGGCGCGGTCGCGGCCCAGCGGCTTGTCGGCGAAGCGGCCGTCGTCGATGGCGTGGTACGGCTGCATCGAGCCGATGACGCCTAACGCGCTCAGCCGCGCGATGTCTTTGGCCGCGATGTGCTGCACGTGTTCGATGCGGAAGCGGCGGTCTTTGGCGCCGTTTTCATTCCCGACGCGTTCGAAGATGTCGAGCAGCGTGCCGATGGCGCGGTCGCCGATGGCGTGAATGAGGACGTGCAGGCCGGCGGAGTCGGCGCCTTTCGTCCACGTATAGAGGTCTTCGGGTTTATTGACGAAGAGGCCGGTGTTTCCTGGCGCGTCGTCGAAGGCTTCGTACATCGCCGCCGTGCGTGACCCTAACGAACCGTCGGTGAAGCCTTTGAGCGCTCCGATGGTGAGCCAGGCGTCGCCGCGGCCACGCGCCGCGACGGTGTCGCGCAGCCGTTCCCACGTGTCGATGGGAACAGCGGCATATATCCGGGTCGTTAGGCGTCCGGCGTTGTGTGCGCGCTCGAAGATCGCCACGTCGTTCCACGTCCCCATGTTGTGGACCGTGGTGACGCCATTGGCGGCGACGTACTTCATCGCGGCGTCGAGCGCACGATCTTCGACTTCAGGCGGCGGGTCGGTGATGGCGCTGTCCATCAGCGCCATGGCGTTGTCTTTCAGGATGCCCGACGGTTCGCGGTCCGCGGTTCGTACGATCGTTCCGCCGGCGATGTCTTGAGTAGCCGCCGAGAGTTTGGCGGCATTGAGCGCGACCGAGTTGGCCAGCGCCATGTGGCCGTCGTAACGGTTCACCCAGACCGGGTGATTCGGCGTGACGGAGTCGATCCAGGCGCGCGTGGGGAGTTCCCCGCCCCAGCGTTCGTTGTCCCAGTCGCCGCCCATGATCCATGTCCCGTTAGGCACCGTGCCGGCGAATGCTTTGATGCGCTGCACGAACTCCTTCGGCGTGTTGGCGTCTTTGAGCTGAACCGACGAGAGCCGGAAGCC
>JBFMFA010000046.1:0-11122 GCA_040753195.1 Gemmatimonadota bacterium
CTCCGCCTCGTGAGCCAATGGCGCAGCGCGTGGACGCTGGCGGCCCCGCGTTCCGAATCGGAGCTGGAAGATCGCCTATCGGCGCCTAACGAAGGCGTCGTCCGCGCATTGGCGCAGTGTCCCGGCGACGTCATCGTGCTCGGCGCCGGCGGCAAGATGGGGCCGTCACTGTGCCGCATGCTGCGGCGCGCTGCCGACGTGGCCGGCGACAAGCGATCGATCGTCGCCGTGTCGCGCTTCTCGGACGCGCAGGCGGCGGCGCAGTTACAGGACCACGGCATCGTGGTGGAACGCGCTGAGCTGAGCGATCCGGAGGCGCTGCGCCGCCTGCCTAACGGGCCGAACGTGGTCCTCATGACCGGATATAAGTTCGGCACCAGCAGCGAGCCGTGGCGAACCTGGGGGACCAACGCGGTCATCCCGGCATTTGTAGCGGAGCGCTACGGCGCTTCGCGCATCGTGGCGTTTTCCACCGGGAATGTCTACGCGCTCGGCTCGGTGCGGCGCGGCGGGTCGCGCGAAGACGACGAGCTGGCCCCGCAAGGGGAATATGCGTGGGCCTGCGTCGCGCGCGAGCGGGTGTTGGAACACGCCAGCCGCACACGCGGCACGCGCATCAGCATCGTTAGGCTGAATTACGCCGTGGACCTGCGCTACGGCGTGCTTGTGGATCTCGCTCAGCGCGTCGCCGCCGGGCAGGCGATCGATCTGCGCATGGGGCATGTGAACGTGATCTGGCAGGGAGATGCCAACGCTCAGGCCATTCAATCCCTGGCGCTCGCCGCGTCCGCACCGTTCGTGGTCAACGTGACCGGGAGCGACATCGTTTCCGTGCGGGCGGCGGCGCAGGAACTGGGGCGTCTGCTCAACCGCGAACCACGCTTCGTCGGACAGGAGGCGTCCGAGGCGCTCCTCAGTTCCACGGCTCGCGCGCAGGAACTCTTTGGGCCGCCCGCCGTGAGCACGACAACGCTCATCGACTGGGTCGCCGATTGGATCTCCCGTGGTGGTCGTATGCTGGGCAAGGCCACGCATTACGAAGAACGCGGCGGTCGCTATTGAGCACCGCCTTGCGTCGGCACCTGCTGCGCGGTCACGTGATCCCGGCGCATCCGCTGGCATTGGACCGGCACCGGCGGCTCGACGAGCGGCGGCAACGCGCCCTAACGCGGTACTACATCGCCGCAGGCGCCGGCGGTATTGCGGTCGGTGTACACACGACGCAGTTCGCGATTCGCGACAGGAAGCACGGTTTGTACGGGCCCGTGTTGGAATTGGCGGCGGAGACGGCAACTGCCGCGTTAGGCGCGCGGCGACGGCACCGTGACTTCGCGCTCATCGCGGGAGCGATTGGCAGCACCAAACAGGCCGTGCGCGAGACGGTCGTGGCGCGACGTTTGGGTTACGACGGCGTATTGCTGTCGCTCGCGGCGCTGAGCACTGCGTCCAACATCAAAGTTGTGCACCACTGCCGGGCAGTCGCCGAGGTCTTGCCACTGTTCGGATTCTACCTCCAGCCTGCGGTGGGTGGTCGAACCCTGGACTACGATTTCTGGCGGCGCTTTGCGGAGATCGAGAACGTCGTCGCGATCAAAATCGCGCCGTTCAATCGTTATGCAACGCTCGACGTCGTCCGCGCGACGGTCGATGCCGGGCGCGATGACATCGCGCTCTACACGGGGAATGACGACAATATCGTCGCGGACCTGCTGACGCCGGTGCGCGTGCGCGCGGGAAAGCGAACCGTGGAACGCCGGATCGTGGGCGGACTTTTGGGCCAATGGGCCGTGTGGACGCGCAGCGCGGTGGCGATGCTCGCGCGACTGCGCCATGCGCCGCCGACAGCACGCGACCTCGCGTTAGGTGCGGCGCTCACGGATGCCAACGGGGCGATCTTCGATGTACGCCACACCTTTGCCGGGTGTATCCCCGGTATTCACGAGATCCTGCGCCGCCAGGGCCTGCTGGCCGGAACGTGGTGTCTCGACCCTAACGAGCGGTTGTCTCCCGGCCAGGCGTCCGAGCTGGATCGCGTGACGAAGGCGTATCCTGAGCTAACCGATGACCGCTTCGTTCAGGCGCATCTCGCCCAGTGGCTCGAGCCCTGAGCGAACGGGACTTCCCCGTGCCGAGCACCGAGTGCGCTCAGCCGAGGAGCGCGGCGTGCCAGGTTTCCTTCGCCGGTTGCTCGAAGCGCTCCCGATACTCGCCCGCCGTCGTGACCGACGTGTCGAAGACAGGCGTATCGGCGGCGATGGCGCCGCGCGCCGCCTGCACCGTGAAGTCAGCTCGGGAGAGGCACACCACGTCGCCGCGCTCGGCGCGATAGAACACGCGTCCGGCACCCACGAGCTTCGTGCCTAACGCCAGTTCCAATTTTTGAAGCGTACGGAAAAGACCGTCGATGGAACACCCGGACGCATGCGCGTCACGCTGATCGACGCCGATGGCGAGAAAATGATCGTCGCGCCAATCCCGAGCGCACGTCAGGGGGAAACCGTGCGCCGCCCATTGATTCAAATGCGAATCCACTGCCTCGAGCAGCGATGCGGACTTTTCGCCAGTCAGCGTATCACTCGCCGCGAAAACCCACACACGGGCGTCGTCGGGAAGATCAGAGAATCGAACGGCAGCCATCGAAAGGAGTCTCCGGTTACTGCGGCAATCTAACGCCGGGAGGCGTGCCGGTTCCTGCGAACTCGGCCGTGTCGAGTGCGTCCAGGTGTTCAGCTCGTAGCGTCGCGCGGCCCTGCGCGCTGAGAAGCCAGGCCACGAACCGTTCGGCGAGTTCCGCATGGGGCGCGGCGCTTGGAATGGATACGGCATAACGAATCGGGCGCCCGACCATCGTGATCGTATCGCCTGGCGCGGCGCCCACGACACGGACGGACGCGGTCGCATACGTCGCTGAATCCGACGTGGCGCTGAGGTCGATGGCCCTGGGAAGTGGCAAATATCGATGACCCACCGCTCGCGCCAACGATTCGTACTGCCAAGCATAATCCAACTCACCGGCTTCGACGAGCGCGACGAGTTCGGCTTCTTTTGCGCGCATGTTGCGCGGCGGCGCGTTGGACTCCAGACGCTCTGCGAGGCCGGCGTCGTTGTAGAGACGCTCGGCCAATTGAAACACGAGGAGCGTGCGATAGCCCGATGGATCAAGATCGGGATTCGAGCGACCCACCTGCACGCCGGATCTGGTCAGCACGTCGCGCCAGTTGCCTTCGTTCAACTCGGCGGCATAACGAGAGCGCTCGCTGTACGCGATGACCATGCGGTTGCGCGCGAACCGCGCGTACCAGGTCGCGTGGCGAGGCACGAGAAGCTTCGGAAAAACGTCTTCGTCGGCGAGCGCGATGACATCCGGGATTTTGTTCAGCTCAGTGAGCTTGCGCGCGGTTTCCAGGCTGCCGGCGCTTTCGAGGTCGTATTGCACGTTGTGTTGCGCGGCAAAGGAGTCCAGGGCCGCGCGCACCGGCCGCGCCAAACTTCCAGCCGTGTAGACGACGAGCCGGCCGGGCTCATCGTCGCGCGGCGTGCCACATGCACTGGCGAAGGCGAGCCACGCAAAAGCGGTCAGGCGTGTGTTGCGGAGCATGGCGCGCATCTTACACCGCATACACCTAACGTGCTTGCAGCTCGCGCTGGAGCGCCGCGGCGAGTTGCGGATACTCGAAGCGAAAACCTGCCGCCGTCAGCCGTTCGGGGATCATGCGCTGACTGGCGAGGACGGTGTCTTCTCCCATCTGCCCGAACGCGAGCTTCACCGCAAAAGTCGGGACACGGGCGATCGTCGGTCTTTTGAGCGCACGACCCAGGGCCGCGGTAAATTCCGCGTTCGTGACCGGCTCCGGTGCGCTCAGATTGAACGGGCCTTGCACGTTGGCCTCCAGCAAATAGCGCATGGCGCGCACCCAGTCTGTGAGTCCGATCCACGGGAGCCATTGGCGGCCATCTCCAATTACGCCACCGGCACCTAACGAAAATATCGGAACCAGCCGTTGGAGCATTCCGCTGGACGGATGCAGCACGACTCCGGTACGGTTATAGACCAGACGGATCCCCGCAGCACGCGCGGGTTGCGCTGCGTGCTCCCACTCTTTGGCCACCGTGGCGAGCCAGTCGGTGCCTAACGCGCTCGCTTCGGTCAACAGTTCGCTGCCGCGGTGCGCGCCGTACACGCCCACCGCTGAGGCGCTCACCAGTACGCGTGGCTTGTGCGCCAGCGTAGCAATCGTGCGCGCGATCAGCGTCGTTCCCTTCACGCGGCTTTCACGGATGCTGCGTCTGGCGCGCTCCGTCCATCGCTGGGCGATGTTCGCGCCGGCAAGGTGCACGACGCCGTCGATCCCATGCAGGCGCTGCGCTTCGATGGTTCCAGCGTCGGGATCCCAGCGGACGTCGGACCGTTCGCCGCGTCCGATGCGCAGTACCTGCACGCCGTCCATACGCAGCGCGTTGCCTAACGCGGTACCGAGAAACCCGGATGCGCCGGTGATGGCTATCGTGGTCACCTAGATTACCGCGTCACCGTCGATGCTGCGCCACAGATACCACGTCGCGATGCTGCGGTACGGCGCCCACTTGGACCCGATGGCGTGAACGCGTTTGGAGTCGGGCAGCTTCCGCAAGCGATAGGCACGTTTGATCGCGTTCCGAATGCCAAGGTCGAGATCAGGGAGGATGTCGGGTCGGCCGAGACGGAAGATCAGGAACATTTCCGCGGTCCAGCGCCCCACGCCTTTGACCCGCGTGAGCGTACTGATGACGTCACTGTCGGGAAGATCTTCGATCGCGTCCATAACGACTTCGCCCGATACGATGCGCGCGGAGAGGTCGCGCAGATAGGCGAGTTTCTGGCGCGAAAGACCGGCGGCACGCAATGTCTCGTCAGGCGTGCCTAACAATTCCTCGGGTGCGGGGTCACGGCCGCCGTACAGTGCTTGCACGCGCCGATGAATCGCCAACGCCGCGGCGCCGGCGAGTTGCTGATAGAGAATGGAGCGGAAAACAGCCTGGTAGTGCGATCCGTCGCTGCGCGTCGCAAAGCGACATGGACCCACGGCCGCGATGATGCGCGCCATGACCGGATCCGACTGTTTCAGATGCGTGACGGCTCGGCGGAGCAATCCAGACCTCCCTGATTAGATGCTGCTAAGTTGCTGTGCCTTAAGAGCTAAGGCAGTTGTTGCCCTCCCTACAAGGAGCCCCGAGGAAGCTTCTTCCTCAGCGGCAATCATTGCCACCGCCGTGTCGTAGGTCGGCGGCCCGCGGCGAATGTCAGTAAGCGGCGGTGCGCCATGGAGTTAGCATGCCATCTGTCGCGAGCTCGGGAGTCGGAACGTCGGTTGCCTTACCAGTGCCGCATGACACACGCACTGGTGGAGTTCGGAGCTTCGACGGCCACGGCTGCCACAGCCAGCGATGACGTTTCGCGTCACCTCGGCCTGGTCTATCACGTTGCGCGCTCATTGTCGCGCAAAGGCTGTGGGGTGGAGTTGGACGAACTCGTGAGCGCTGGCACGATCGGCTTGATCGAAGCGGCAGCAAACTTCGACAGTTCGCGCGGTCATTCATTTACGACGTTCGCCACGCCGCGCATCCGCGGCGCCATGCTCGATGAACTGAGGCGACTGGACCATGTGCCTCGCTCGATCCGGCGACATAGTCGCGCGATCGCTCAGGCGACGGATGCGTTGACGGGCGAGTTAGGCGCGGTCCCTGACGCGACGCAGTTGGCGGAGCGCTTAGGCGTGGACCGCGCGACCGTTTGGCGCTGGACAAGTGAAGGGGAAGGCGCGCAGGTGATCTCGCTGAACAGTGCGTGGAACGGTGCGGATGACAGCCCGACACCCGAGGAAACGTCGGCACCGGCCGCTGTGCTCGATATCGACGAAGCGCTTACGCGCGAACAGGAGGTAGCGGCCTTGAGAGAAGCGATCCTGGCGTTAGGCGCGCGTGAGCGCACCGTACTCGCGCTCTATTACTACGAAGAGATGCGATTGAGCCAGATTGCGGAACTGCTCGGCGTGACGGAGTCGCGTGTATCACAGATCCGCAGTCGTGCGCTGTCGCAGTTGCGCGAACACCTTGCACCGTTGCGCGACACTGGATTTTCGGCCGCCGACGCTTTCACGCCGCAGCGTCTTTTTCCAGGCGGCGCGCCTCGGTGAGCGTCGGGAATCGCAGCAGGTAGAAAAGCACCGGACCCTCTTTTCCATCGACAATCGATGCGTCGATCGTGCCCCCGGCGTGCGCAAGGGCGTTGCGCACGGCGTGCACGAGACTTCCGGCCCCGGTGTACACCATCTGTCCCGACGGTGTGGCGGCCTGCATGGTGATGCGCACGAAGGCCGCGCCATCGTTGCCGTATCCTAACGTGATCGGAACCTTGCGGCCCGAACGGTGCGCATTTCCTGCCCCACTTTCGAGGAGCACGAGCAGCGAGCGCATCAACGCCGAGGGTCGGACGAGCACCGGATCCGTGTCGGGATCGCCGTCGAGCGCTACAGTGATTCCCTTGAGGTCGGCGTGGTGCATGTGCAATCGCAGAACTTGCGGCATAGCGTCCTGCAGACGCATCGCCTGCGCCGCCGCACTCGGTTCCGCAGGGAGCAGGCGGTACAGCTTGAGCAGCTCGATCAACCTAACGATCTCGTCCTGAAGCGCGGTGAGCATCGTTTTGTCCGGATCCGGGTCCGACGCGATGACACCGACGAGCGAATCGAGCGCGGCGCTACGGTTAGTCAATTGGTGATTGAGCCCGGTGAGCACTTTTTCGCTGACACGAAGCCACTGATCACCCCACAAGCGCGAAGGCGTGGGACTTTCAACCTGGCCTTCGTCGTCTGGTCTTATGCTCACGATTGCATTCCGCTCCACGAGAGGACGCGCAATGAGCGGCAGAAAATGCAGGTCGACGCCGTACCCTGCAATGTGGCATATGCAGAGGACCTGACGAGTGAGTATGATCCGCGAGCAGGCGTTCGCGACACTTGCCAAGGTTCCGTCATGTCCGTTTTGAAGACTATTCGAGCGATGGTGCGGCAGCGGCTGTGGGTTGCCCTGTGTCTTTTGAATAGCGGCGTGCTGGCGTGCGCGGGCGAAGGTCCCCGCAGCGCAAATGGGGCGCAGCCGCCCAGCGACAGCGTCGCTGACGCGAGCGTGATTACGGAGGACCTGGTTCGCGGGCACATCAGCGTGATCGCTGACGACTCGATGTCGGGTCGCGCGACGCCGAGCCGCGGGCTGGATTTGACGGCTGCCTACATCGCGGCGCAGTTCCAGCGCCTGGGCCTCTCGCCCCTGGGGGACAATCGCACGTTCATTCAGCGGTACCCTCTCCCGCTACAGCGTAACGTCCTGGCGCCTAACGTGGTAGGACTGCTCGAGGGCACCGATCCCATTCTAAAGAACCAGTTCGTCGTCTTCTCGGCGCACATGGATCACGTCGGGATCGGCGCGCCGGTGAACGGGGATTCGATCTACAACGGTGCCGACGACAACGCGTCGGGAACCACTGCGGTGCTCGCGCTCGCGGACGCCTTTGCCCGCTCGCCGGAGCGTCCGAAACGTTCGCTGATCTTTCTCACCGTCAGCGGCGAGGAGCGCGGCTTGTGGGGGAGTGCCCATTTCGCGTCGCAGCCTCCGGTTCCGATCGACTCCATCGTTGCGGCGTTGAACATCGACATGATCGGCCGTAACTGGCGCGATACGATCGTCGCGATCGGCAAGGAGCATTCTGATCTGGGAGTGTCGATCGATCGCGTCGCGCGCGCGCACCCCGAATTGCGCCTCTCACCCATCGACGATCCGTGGCCTAACGAGCAGTTCTACTTTCGCTCGGACCATTACAACTTCGCGCGTCGTGGCGTGCCGGTGTTGTTCTTCTTCAGCGGGGTGCACGGCGACTATCACGAGCCGGGGGATGAGCCGCGTAAGATCGACGTCGAGAAAGCGACGCGCGTGGCGCGACTGCTGTATCACTTCGGTCGCGAGGTCGCCAACGCGGCGGCGAAACCCGTGTGGAATCCCGAGAGTTATCGCCGTATTGTGGGCGACAAGTAGAGAACACGCGAAAATGCCCTTGCCGAACGGCCCGGAATGGAGAATTGTCCCGGCCCCGACCGACAATCCCACGAGGACTTACTGAATGCCAACCGGTGCAAAGTTTCATAGCTGGAGCAACGTCCCGCTCGAGAACGTAACCCCGATGCTCGATCGCAAGCTCATCACCGGCGAGCGGATGATGATTGCGCAGGTGTTTCTCAAGAAAGGGTGCATCGTTCCGCTGCATCAGCACGAGAACGAGCAGCTCACGTACGTGGTCGATGGGGCGTTGCGCCTTTGGTTAGGCGCCGATCAGAACGAAGTGTACGACGTGCGCGCCGGCGATGTGCTGTATATCCCGTCGAACGTTCCGCACAAGGCCGAGGCGCTCGAGGACACGCTGGACGTGGACGTTTTCAATCCACCACGTGCCGACTGGCTCAACAAGACGGACGACTACCTGCGCCGTTAGGCGTTCGGGCGGAAGCGGTGGCTGATCGCGGACGCGACGGCGAGGATCGCACCGACGATCACGAGCCAGAGCCCAATACGGCTGCGGAGCACCACCGAGTCGGTGTAGGCTACGCTGGAGATCGCTCCCGCCGGGAGTGTCATCGAACCGTCGGCGATTGTGGTCAGCGTCCGGCGCGCGAACAGAAAGAGCCCCGCGCCGCTGACGATGCAGGCGCTGGCGATGAGATTGAGCACGCGGTCGCGTACTCGAACCGATTGAGTCGCGGCCGGCGTCATGCGGGCCGCGGATGCGACGTGAGTCACGCTTTCCTCCCCGTCGTCGGTCACCCCTGGTGGGGAACGCGCCCTACGTGACGTGGGCGGTCCAGCAAATGACGAGTAACTCCTTGGCATGGCACAACATTCCTCGCCCGACCGGGGTTGCCGGGGATGGTGCCAACTCGTCTCTGATGCGATGGCTTTTGGCCGACCTTTCCCTCCCGCGCTGCGGAAGGGCCTCGTTGCTTTTGGACTCCTCGCGCCAGTCGGCCTGGGGGCGGTTTTTCTGTTTGCAGGCGACTTACCTGCGAAATCGAAGCCCGCACCGCCGCCACCGCGCGCGGAGCTTGTCAACGTCCCAACACTCCATCATCGAAGCTCAGCCGGCGCTGTGGTCGCGGGTGACTCGCTCTTTGGCCGCAGCGGTGCTCTTCGCGTTAGGCTGCTGCTTGGCGATGAAACGGTGGCGTACCCGGTGCTCTTCGACCGATTCGGCGAGCGCGCTGGTGAGCCCGGTGTTCGAAGGCTCAACGCATTTGCCGGCGACGTCGAGTTCAGCTTTTCGTTCGTCACGATGCTACCGTGGCGCGCAAAGCGCGGGCGCTATGTGAAGAACTATCACGTGGGCTTCTGGCCGGCGGAGCGGCGCAACATGCCGTGGAACTACGAGAATCCCGAAGGTTTCATTGAAGTCACGCCGGAGAATCAGTACACCCAACTGTCCGAACACTTTACTCTCTACTCCTTCGTGACCCACGATCAGCGTGAGGTATGGCCGAAGTTCGTGGTGCTGCGCGAAGAGTTGCTGGATAAGCTGGAGTTGGTGGTGCAAGCCGTGGAGGCGACAGGGGCGAAGGCGGGACACGTGGATGTGCTCTCCGGTTTCCGGCACCCGCACTACAACTCGTTAGGTGCGGTTGAAGGGAACATGGCGCGGCATAGCCGGCATCAGTTCGGAGACGCGGCGGACATCATCATCGACGATGACCGCAACGGGCGCATGGACGACCTCAATCGCGACGGCCGGGTCGATATCGCGGATGTGAATGTGATTCAGCGCGCCGTCGAGAAAGTCGAGTTGCGCTACCCCGAACTGGTCGGAGGCGTCGGCGTGTACCACTCGATGGGTCCGCGCGGGCCATTTGCCCACATCGACGTGCGCGGCGAGCGTGCGCGCTGGACGAACGCACCAAACAAAGGCACGACGCAGCGCTGGCGCCCGGTATGGAGCGCGCCGGCGCGTCAGACCGCCACAGCCATGGGCGCTTGTCAAGCAGACGGCGCGATGGCGGCGCTTTGCGCCGGTATTCGTTAGGCGCGTTCTCTCGTTGAGCGTTACTGAGAACTGGTGGACGTGCCCCGATATGGCCGCACGATGGCGTAGATCACCTCGTCCACAAATTCGCCGTCTTTGAACGCGCTCTTTTGTAGACGTGCCTCATAGACGAATCCGGCCTTTTCCAGCACGCGCATCGAACCGGCATTCCAGACGAAGGCCCCGGCCCAGAGCCGGTTGATGTCGAAGGTGTCGAACGCGTATTCAACGACCACGCGCAGCACGGACGTCATCAGACCACGCCCCCAATACTCCGGCCCGAGCCAGTAGCCCAGCTCCGCGGAGAAACGCCAGATATCGGGTTTCAGCTCGATACCGATACCACCGACGACCATGTCGTCCACGACGATCGCCAGATGCTGCGGCGGTGTTTGTCCTTTGTTCTCTGCCACCCACCAGCGCGCGTTGTCGATCGTGTATGGATGCGGGAAGGTGTCCTTTAAGTTGCGCCAGATTTCGCGGTGATTGGCGTTCGTGGCGAGGCTGTATTCGTCGCCTGCTCGGAAGGAGCGCACGATGCAGGTCGGTAACGTGATTTCCATCGGTCAATTATCGACGCTGGCGGATGCTTGACAAAGGGCTGTAACGCCTAGCTCTTAGGTCCATGTTCCGCCGCACTTTCCTCGGCTGGCTTGCCGCGCTCGCTGCCGTTCCGCGCGTCGCGAGGGCTGCTGTCCTGAAACACCGTGCGGTTCCGTCCCAGACGATGGTACGCGCGTTAGGCGAGGCGGTGCTTCCCAATGAGCTGGGAAAGGCGCGAATGCAGATCGCCAGCGATGCGTTCTGGCGCTGGATGAACGGCTATCGCGCTGGAGCGGAGCTGTTGCACCCGTACGGCTCTCCGAAGATCGAGTACGCTCCGGAGTCGCCGGTACCGGCGTGGGAGCAGCAGCTCGTGGCGCTCGACCGAGCCGCGCGCGCCACGCATGGCGCCGGGTTTGCTACGGTGCGTGCCTCGCAGCGTCAGGAACTGGTCCGCTCGGCATTGGCCGACGTGAAGAACGC
>JBFMFA010000047.1:0-11115 GCA_040753195.1 Gemmatimonadota bacterium
TCGACGTCGTCTGAGCGCTCCCGTCGTGCTGACGAACCGGCCCAAACGTTTTACGGGGGAAGGTGGGCATCGGGCGCAAGCGCCGGCGGCGGTCATCGAACAGCTCGCGCCGCTCGTCGATCCGTTGACCGGCGTTGTCAGCGATCTCGAGCGCGTCACCGACAACGCGGCGGCGTTACGGGTGTATACGGCCGGTCTCAACCTCGCGCGTCCAGCGATCGACGTCGCCGGGCTACGATACGCGTTGCGTCGCCACACCGGGGGCAAAGGACTGAGTGACGAGCAAGCGCGCGCAAGTGCGTTAGGCGAGGCTGTGGAGCGCTATTGCGGGCTCTTTCACGGCGATGAGGTGTCGGTGCACGCGAGCATGATGGAGCTGGGCGACGCGGCGATTGGGCCTAACGAGTCCCTGCTGTACAGCGACGCGCAGCTTCGCCGTCGGTCCACGGAGCATCGGTCCAGGGATTTCATTCCTGCGCGCTTCGATCCGACGCAGCCGGGTGACTGGACCGCGGTCTGGTCGCTGACCGCCGGCTGCCACCGCTACTTGCCGACCGGCCTCCTGTTCTACGGCTACCACACGGACATGCGTTCAGCGGCCACGATCGCGGATTCCAATGGCAACGCAGCGGGTGCTTCGTTGGAGGACGCCGTGGTGCAAGGCTTTCTCGAGCTGGTGGAGCGGGACGGCGCGGCGCTTTGGTGGTACAATCGCGTTAGGCGTGCGGGGATCGCAGTCGATCCGTCACACACAGAGCTACAGGAGGTCGTAGCGGCCTATCACGCGCTGCAGCGTGAAGTGTGGTTGCTCGATCTCTCGACGGATTTCGGCATCCCGATCATTGCCGCCGTTTCGCGCCGGGTGGTCGGTCCGAGCGAACAAATCCTCCTCGGACTTGGCGCCCATTTTGATGCGGCGATCGCCGCAGGGCGTGCCCTCACCGAAATGAATCAGATGTTGGTGGCGTCCCAAGTCGTGATGCGCGACCCCGACCTCGACCCCGTGCTTGCGCGCTGGCTGGCCGATGCCAAAGTAGGCGACCATCCCTATCTGTGGCCTAACGAGGGGCCGACGTTGCCGCTCGGCTCGGGGTCCGTTGGAGTGCACGACGACTTGCTGGACGATATTCAGCTCTGTCGTCGGCTCGTGGAACGTCGCGGGCTCGAGTTCCTGGTGTTGGATCAGACGCGGCCCGACATTGCCGTTCCTGTTGTCAAAGTCATCGTGCCGGGGCTGAGGCACTTCAGACCACGCTTTGCACCAGGGCGTCTGTATGACGTCCCCGTACGGCAAGGGTGGTTGCAGAAACCGCATAACGAGCAAAGTCTGAACCCGATTCCATTCTTCCTCTAGATGGTTCGGCGCTGTTGTTGTTCACACAATCCCTCACCGGAGAACACATGGATTCGCATTCTCGAAAGATCGCACGCGTGGTCTCAAATGCGTGGCTCGACCCAAAGTACATGAAGCGGCTGAAGAGTGACCCGAAGAGCGTGCTGAACGAGGCTGGAATCTTCACGGCGGAGACCGTGCAGGTGCATGAAGAAACGTCCAAGGTCTCGCACTTCATCATTCCGCGACGCCCCGCGCATATCAAAGACGAAGATCTCAAGAAGAGCGATGTGCATCCCGATCTGTGCTGCACGCTGTAACGGAACGTACAACGGCTGAATCGGAGCTGCGCGTTAGGCTGAGTCCCGGCGTATCTGTAGGACGGAGAGCGCCGGGCCGGCTGCTGCTGAGCGATGAACACACAGCCCGCGAGCTGAGCGACTTGGCGCCGGGCCTCGACGAGGCGCTTCTGTCGCTGGGCACGTCGCAAGGCCAGTCGCTCGAAGAGTTGCTGCAACGACTTGTTGACACGGGTGGAACCGATGCGTTGGCGCAGTGGACGTCCGTGCTGCGTGGACTCGAAAGCAGCCGCGGCGTGCTGTATGAAGTCGTGCGCGAGGGGGTTGTCGTTGCGCGTCTCGTTCCTGGGAAGGCCGGCTTCGACCCATACCACGAGGTACCGGTCGAAGCTCGCGTTAGGATGTCCCGATTCGCGTACTTGCGCGGCGTTGACGATCAGCTGGTGATCGACGCACCCCGCGCGCTCGGTCCCGTCATCCTGGTAGATGCCGCCGCGATAGCGGCGGTCACGTCGCTCGCTTCCGCGTGTTCGGTCGCGGAACTGAGCCAGAAACTGGGCGACTACGACGGCGCATGGGTCGCGCGGCTGGTGAACATGCTCGACGCCGTCGGTATGCTGACCGCGGTAAACGAATCGGGTGAGGGAACCGAAGACCGCAATCGCGATCAACGCACGTGGAGCTTTCCAGACCTCCTCTTCCATGCATCGCACCGTAGCACTCGGCGCGATCGTCGCGTTGGTGCGACGTACCCGTGGAAAGGCGTGTTGGAACCGATGCCCGCGCTCAAACGGTGCGCGTCCGGCGAGCGCATAACTCTTGTTAGGCCCGATCTCACCGCCGTGGCAAATAGCGACGCATCGTTCACGTCGGTGATGGAAGCGCGCCGTTCGGTTCGGCGGCACGGTGCGCAGCCGCTCATGCTCGCACAGCTCAGTGAATTTCTTTACCGCGTGGCCCACGTTCGCGACGGCGAATCGCGCGCGAGCGCGCCGTACGAGGTCGTGCCGCGCGTGTATCCGAGCAGCGGAGCGTGTTATCCGCTGGAGCTGTATCCGGTCGTCGGTCGTTGCGAGGGTCTTGCCGCCGGTGCGTACCGTTACGACGCAGTGTCACACGCCCTCGAGCCAATTGCCGACGACACAGCATCCCTTCTGGAAAGCACGGCCTGGGTGATGGAAAACAACGCGCTGCCGGACATCCTCTTCGTCATAACGGCGCGCTTTGGTCGCGTGGCGTGGAAGTACGAAGGCATGGCGTATGCAACGATCCTCAAGGACGTCGGTGTTCTGATCGAGGCGATGTATCTCGTCGCGACGGCGATGCGGCTCGCGCCATGCGCCGTGGGCGCAGGATCGACGGCGACGGCCGAGCGAATCCTCAATCTCGAACCGCTGGCCGAATCGCCGGTCGGCGAATTCGTTTTGGGGAACCTGCCTAACCAGTCCTAAACGGCGGCGTTGATTTCGTTGGCCGCTCGCACGCCAGATTCGATGGCTCCCTGCATCCATCCGGGGAGCGCGGATGTGTGATCGCCAGCGAAGTGGATGCGCCCGACCGCCGTCGCCAGCTGCGGACAAAATGCCGCCATCTCGCCCGGAGCGAACCAACAATAGTCGCCCTTCGTCCACGGATCGTCGTCCCACACTTTCGAGAGCGCGTTCCCCGTGAACTGCGCTTTGGCACCGGGGAAGACTTTTTCGACCTGCGAGAGGGTAAATGCCACCCGTTCGTTTTCTCCCATCTTTCCAAGGCGGCGCGCCCACTCGCCCACGTAGTAGCAATCCAATATCCCGTTAGGCGAGTCTTGCGTCTGTGTGGCATCCTCGATCCAGACACCCGGCAGCACTTGGTTCGGCAATTCGGGAAGATCCGTGGAGGCGGTCCCGCTTTGGCCTTTGGTCACCCACACGCGCTGGCTGAACTCGAGAAAGACACGCGTCACCGATGTGTAGCGCAGTCCCTGAACGACACGGGCCTTCGCGTCGGGGAGCGGAGGCGTGAACTGCATCGACCGCACCAAACTGTAAGACGCGGTGACGATCACGCGATCCGACGTGAATTTTCGAAAATCATCTGTGGAGACGATCACGCCATTGTCGGACTGTTCGATTTCAGTGACGACCGCTCCATATCTGATGCGTTGCCCTAACGACTTTGCGAACGCTTTGGGGAGTTGATCGCCGCCCCCGCGGATACGGTACAACGAGGTGCCATTGATTAACGGCGACGGTGCCAGGCCCACCCGATGCGCAGCCGCTTGCCGTGCGTGAAAGCCCCGCATCGCAGGGTGCAGCGCAGGGTCGCTTGGATTCGCGGGGGTCGCCGGCGCAGTCGTTTCCGATCCGGTCGATGGCTGTGAAGCGCTCGGCGAGTTGGCCATAAGGATCGCCAGCATCCACGCCATGTCACGCAGGATGAGGAGCGCCGACGTCGAATCCACACCATCGCCCCACAGGTCCGAATAGCCAAGGCGCAGCACTCGGATCGCCCCCGGTGATGCACCGTTCTTGGCGAGGAGGGCAGCGAACGACACCGCGTCAATATCGGTCAGACCAGCCGGCCACTCTGCCGAGCGTGGATCAATGGCCAGAATCTGTCCCAGAGCGGCGCCTGCGTACGCGCGCGCCCAGTCGAGCGGTGTCTTCCCAAGCTCGTTAGGTGACAGTGGCACCGGCCACGCGGCGTTTGGCGAGAGGGTGTCGCACACGAGCGTGCCATTGAGATAGTCGACTGGAGCGAGCGGCCCCGATGGTATCAGATCCAGCTGAAGACCGAAGTGCTGCGCGAAGCCGACTGTGTACGGGTGTCCTCCAGGGATGAACGCGGCACCCGCATCAGCGTGTAATCCGTGGGAAAACCCATCCCGCAGCGTCAGAATCCTGCCGCCGGGCCGATTGCTCGCTTCTAGAACGGTTACATCGAATCCCCACTCGTTAAGCGTGTAAGCCGCGCTAAGTCCGGCGATCCCGGCCCCGACGACAATGACCTTCGGTGGTGGGCCACTCGTCGCGCGGAGAGGTCTGGTCGGTGGGTACGAGGGGAAGCTGAAGGCGGTCATGGGTGCCCAGCGGTACGAGGGGGCGCGAGGGGTCGTGAAGATGAGAGTCCCAAGCGGGCTCGGCAAGAACTGTGGTGTAAGGTGCTTGCTGACACCCACGTCTTTGATAGACGGGTGCTAGCCGTATCAATCGAGCCTAACGACGCGTCGTGATTGATATTGTGCCTTGCGCGATACCCCGGTGTTTGACACGTTGTGCGCCACTGATGGACTCGCTTTCACACCAAAATCGGGGGAAAGAATGCGCCGGGGTCTAAGAGCTCTTTCGGTTCTCGCGGTGTTCGTGCTCGCAGGGTGCTACCACGCGGTTATCGAAACGGGACGCCCAGCCGGATCGACGGTCGTTTCGAAGCCGTGGGCCATGTCATTCCTATGGGGGCTCGTCCCACCGCCCGTCGAAAACGTCTCGCAGCAGTGCACCAACGGAGTATCCAAAGTCGAGACGCAGCACAGCTTCCTCAACGGCCTCGTCGCCGCGCTCACGTTCAGCATCATCACCCCGATGCAGATCGACGTGACATGCGCCGGTGCCGGCGGTGATGACGACTCCCTCGCCACGGTCCGCGTCGACGGGAACCCGCGCGCGGCCCTCGTTCAGGCGATCGAGCTGTCGATCGCGACAGGCAAGGCCGTCTACGCGGCGTTCTGACACCATCAACGCGTTATTCCTAACGTGGAGACAAGAATGCCTCGCAGTATCAAAGCGCTCGCGGCTTTCGCTCTGGTCGCGGTCACTGGGTGTTATCACGCGGTCATCGAGACCGGCCGTCCGGCTGGTGCCACGACGATCACGAAGCCCTGGGCGATGTCGTTCGTCTTCGGGCTGGTGCCGCCACCCGTCGAAAACGTCGCTCAGCAGTGCACCAACGGCGTCTCTCGCGTTGAGACGCAGCACAGTTTTCTCAACGGCTTGGTCGCCTTCATTAGCGGAGGAATCGTCACGCCGATTCAAATCGACGTGATCTGCGCTAGCGGCGGTGGGAACGACGACTCGCTCGCCATGGTGCGCGTCGACGGCAATCCTCGCGAAGCGCTCGTGAAAGCCATTCAACTGTCGATTGCGACAGGGAAGGCAGTATACGCTGCATTCTGAGTTGATAGTTGATAGTTGATAGTTGATAGAGAAAGCTGACTATCAACTATCAACTATGAACTAGTTCCCTAACGAGCACCTAGGAACCAAGTAAGTCCGATATTAAGTCGAGCCGATGAGGCGTCGGCGTCGAACCCCTCAACGGTCACGTTGTCAAAACGGACCTTGTTGAATTCGCCGGCTGTGTATTTCAGCTGCGTATTGAGCGCCATCCGCGGCGTGAAGTAGTAGAGAAAACCGCCGCCGAGTGTGAAGCCGCTGCCAGTAATCTCCAGCTCACCTGTCTCGGCGCCAAACTGCGCGTCATCCTGTAACCCGGACCAGCCCGTGAAGGCGCCGTCGATGAACGGTACGAACTTCCTTCCCGGCGAGAAGAAATGATACCGAATGCCGAGATCACCATGGCTGAAGACCCACGACTCGCCATCGCTCTGCATAGCCGCGGCGCTTCCCTCGAGGAAAATCGAAAACTGCGGACTGAAGCCAAAGCCGAGCTGTATCATCAGCCCGCCGCCCGACTCGCTGTCATCCTCCAGGTCCCCTTCGTTGATTGTGAGCGTGCTGCCATTCAACGCAGCACCGAGAAAAAAGCCCTTCGCGCCACCGCCGGTCTGCGCATCCACGCGTCCCGCACTCACCACCATACCAGTGCCTAACAGCAGACCCACGATCACTGTTCCGAATCGCATACTCTCCTCTGTGAAATGATCCCGACCAATCCACGGCCGGCCCCGAACGCTAAACGGCCTTACGCAGCATTCAGGTAGTCGTTCCTAGGGTTATCGCCCTAGATACGACTTCGCGATCATCATATGCACGCCGACGTTGCCGTCGACGAGCTGTGTAATTCGCAGATCGGCGGCTATGGACGCCAGCTGATATGCCTCGGTTTGGGAGAGCTGCTTCTTCTCTTGAATCAGCTTCACCATTTCCTGGACGGCGACGCGTGTCGATTTCACGAGGCTGGTGTCCATGCCCATCGTGATCCAGTGCGTTGACGTCTCACCGCGCGGCCACTCGAGCTTCATGTCCTTGCGCACCGTGAGCTGCAAGCGGCCGCGCAGCGATGTCTCGATCGCCGTCTGATCGACCTCGCCGTCACCTTGCGCCGCGTGCCCGTCGCCGACTTCAAAGAGCGCCCCGTTTACGTGGATCGGGATGTACAGCGTGGTGCCGGCCACGAGCTCTTTGTTATCGAGATTTCCGGCGTGAATCCACGGGGGATTGCTGCTGATCCTGCCTAACGAGGGAGGCGGTGCGACACCCATCGAGCCAAAGAACGGCTTGAGTGGAATGACGATGCCCGGCGCGAACTCCGACGTCATCGTTCTGGCATCGAGTCGCAGGATTTTCGTCGTCGGCCGCTCGCGATCGCACAGTTCCCGGATAAAGCCGCTGCAGCCATTGTAGCCGTACGGGATCTTGAGATCGATGGAGAGGACCTTCACCTCGAGCACATCACCCGAGTCGGCGCCCTCCACGTAAACGGGTCCCGTGAGAATGTGGCCGCCAGGACCGCGATCGGTGACTTGCGCGACGATGTCGCGCAGCGACTGCTCGATCTCGGCAGGTGGAACGCCAGCCGCTTCGAGCCGATCCGGGCGATTCGTAATCAGCGTCTCGACGTCGATAATGTCGCCCGAGGCGATACGAAGCGCTGGTGCTTTCTCGGCCCAGTAGTAGCCGTACGCGACCGTCTGTGGTGTGGCGGGGAGTTTGTGCGTGCGCTGAGCCAGTGCAGGCAGGACCACACCGAGCGACGCCGCGGCGGCTGCGACACGGAAGATCGGAATCGAAGGCATGCGCCGAGTATATCGGCCCGGGCTCGGAAAGCGAGGGAGAACGTTTGGTCAGCTGGGATGTCGACACATCCCGCGCTGCTGGTATCATCTGGGAGCCAATAACTCGACCAGACCACCATGACGATTACGCGACGCGATTTCATCAACGCTGGAGTTGCTGCGGCGACCGGCGCGACCCTAACGCCAACCCTTCTGCGCGCCGAATCCACCGCGCGCGCTGCCGAGCGAGCTGCATCGAACGTGGCACGTCCGGTGGTGATCGCGTCGTCCAACGGTCTGCGCGGAGTCAAAGTCGCGTACGACAAGATTGTAGCCGGCGAGGACACCCTCGATGCCATCATAGCCGGCGTGAACATCCAGGAACTGGATCCGGAAGACCAGTCGGTCGGGCTCGGCGGGTTGCCTAACGAAGAAGGCATCGTGCAACTCGATGCCTCGTGCATGCACGGGCCGACAAAACGCGCGGGTGCCGTCGGCTGCCTTGAAGACATCGCCACGCCGTCGCTCGTCGCCAAGGCGATCATGGACTACACCGACCACATCATGCTCGTCGGTGACGACGCCAAGCGCTTTGCCGTGAGCATGGGCTTCAAGACGCAGAACCTTCTCACGGAGAAGTCGCGCCAGGACTGGCTGCGCTGGAAGGCGCGTCTCAACAAAGGCGACAACTGGCTCGATCACGACGACGACGTGCGCATCAAGTTCACGCACGGCACGATCAACATGAATGCGGTGAACGCGGCCGGTGACATCAGCTCGGTGACGACGACGAGCGGGCGCGCGTGGAAGGTCCCTGGACGCGTCGGTGACTCACCGATCGTCGGTGCGGGGCAATACTGCGACAACACGGTCGGTGCAGCGGGATCGACCGGTCGCGGCGAGGCGAATATCAAAGTCTGCGGTGCATTTCTCGCCGTCGAATTCATGCGTCAGGGGAAGACGCCGCAGGAGGCGTGTCTCCAAGTTGTCCAGCGTGTCATCGCGATGACCGAGTCCCGGCTGCTCGACGGAAACAGGCCGCGCTTCGACCTCGAGTTCTACGCCGTCACAAAGGACGGTCGCTTCGGCGGAGCGAGTTGCTACGCCGGGTCCAAAATCGCGGTATGCGACGAGCTCGGCGCGCGGCTGGAAGACTGCGCGTACCTCTATCGCAGTGATCAACGACCGACATGACGCAGATCAGTTTTGAGTTTTCGGCTCGGAGTGAACTCGAGGTGTCAGTTCAAGTTGCCAGTTCAAGTTGCCAGTTTGCGTGATGAGTTTGGTGTGCGGCGTTAGGCACGACTCAGAACTTGAACTGAAATCTTCAACTGACAGCTCGAAGTAACTCCGAGCCGATCGCTGAAGCCCGACAACGCCGTTAGGCTGCCTTTTCCAAGACGAATCGCTGCACAACTGCGGACAGATCGGCCGATTCCTGCAGCAGCGCATTCGCTGCTGTCGCAATCTGCTCGGCACCGGCACTCTGATCCTGCGTCGAGGCGGCGACCTCTTGCAGCGCGGCAACGTATTGCTCCGTTCGAGTGGCCAGCGCCTGCAAACGACCTGTCAACTCATCGACGAAGCGCGCGGCATGTCCCGCGGCGCGGTCGACGCTATGCACCCATTTGTCGGCGTCGCTCAACGAATGACGTACATCTTCCAGCGATTTGCGTCCCAACCGCGCAGCACCCGCCACTTGCTCCAGGCGCTCCACGGCGCGGCTCGAAGCTGCGCTTGCGTCGCGCAGCACGCTGCGGACCTGCTCCACGACAAGGTCGGCGCGTTCAGAGCCTTCCTGCGCGCTGCGCGCCAGACGTCGCACTTCATGGGCGACGGTCGCAAAACCGCGGGCCTCTTCACCGGCGCGCACGGCTTCCAACGACGCATTCAACGCGAGCAGCTTCGACTGCTTCGCAATCTTGGTCACGAGCGCGACGAACTCGGCGAGTTGATCGGCCGCCTGCTCCACAGCCCGGGTCGCGGTCGCGCTTGCCTCGACATCCGCGCTCAGAGCCCCGATCGCCAATTCCGTGTCCTCGAAACGCTGGCGGTTCGCTTCGGCTTGCTGCTGAATCTGCGCGTAACGCTCGGCAGAACCACGCGCGCCTAACGCAAGATCCGCCGCGATCTGGCGGAGCTTTACGGATTCGTCGACTGTCGAGCGGATCTCCTCCTGCATGTGCATCGACTCACTGCTCAACGTCGACGCTGTATGCGCGATCTGCACGGTTGCCGCGGCCATGCCGTTGGTTCCCGACGTGATCTGATTCGCTGTCGATGTCGTTGCGGCGGCGGCACCACGCACGGCATTTGTCGCCTGACGCAGATCCTGCAGCATGCTCGCCATGGCGCGGCTGAGGCGTCCGATCTCGTCATCCGCCTCACTTGGCGCGAAAGGCGCCGACAGATTCCCGGCGGCGACGGCTTCCGCCACGCGCGCCAACTCCGAAGCGGGACGCGTAACACGGACTTCGAAGAAGCGGTTTGTGAACCACGCCGCCGCCATAACGAGGAGCGCGACGACGATCGCCGCTGTCCCGACCATGAACCATATGGAACGCAGCGAAGCCAGCGCCACGCTGCGCGGCATGACTGCTACGGCGTGCCAGCGGCCGTGATTCGCCACGCGCACGGAAACCATCGCGTCGGTCCCGGCCCAGTTCACGCGCCCCACGCGTTGACTCGCGAGCCGCTGAAGGGACTCCGAATCGCGTGGCGTCGAATCTCTCGCTGCGCCCGCAACGGTGGACAAGACAACGCGCCCGCTGTTGTCGACGATTTCTATCGTCACGTTCTCCGGCGTGAGCGTCCCTAACGCCGACTGCAGCGACGCCGCCGCGAAGCCAACCTTGATGACGCCCTCGGCGCGCGCGCCTGGAGAGGCCACGTCGCGTACGGCACCTGCCTGCACGATCACGTTGCTGCCGGTGGATTCGTCGAAGTCGACGTCCGCGGGACGTGCCGCTGTGTCCTGCGCCAGCCGCCACCACTCCTCGTCGCGCTGCACGAAATCTGACGGCTTGGACGTCGCGATCACATTCAGCCCGGAGGATTCCGTGATGATGATCTCGGCGGCGCCTAACGGCTGCAATTCGGATCGGAAGTAATCGGTCAACCGATCGCTGACTTCGAGCGATCGGGTAGCCGAGTATCGCTGCTCGAGTTCACCGATCGAACGGCCGGCAAGTCCCTGCGATGTCGCGATGCGGCCACCGGATCGGACCGCGTCAACCACAGACGGCGACGACCCGAGCAGGCGCAGCTGCGCGCGCTGGTCGGAGAGGGTACGGTCCACCAGGAGCACGGCATTGCCGGCGACTTCGCCCAGAGTAGCACCGGCACGTTCTTCGGCGCGGCGCGTTGCGAAGCGCGGTACGGCGATTACGGCGATCACACCGAACACCAGCAGCACGCCCGTCACGACCAGCATGACGCGGCGCCCGAGGGTGCTTCCTGTCGACGCGCGTTCGTTGCTCATGTCTGCGGCACGGTAGAGGGAAGCGGACGCCTAACGTCTTTCGTGCGTTTGTGTCGCGGCGCCCGCT
>JBFMFA010000048.1:0-2086 GCA_040753195.1 Gemmatimonadota bacterium
GAACTCGGCTACTACACGGCGGAGCGGCTGCGCGAGCGTGGTGTGGAAGTTGTGCTCAACACACGCGTTTCAAGTGTACGCGAAGATATGGTGGGACTCAGTGACGGACGCGCGATTCGAACACGCAATATTGTGTGGACCGCGGGCACGTCAGCGAATCCCGTCATCAACTCGGTGCAGTGTACCAAGGACCGCGGACGCATCCTCGTGGACGAGACGCTGCAGGTGCCGAGTCACCCTGGAGTGTGGGCGCTGGGCGACTGCGCCGCGATTCCTTCACCCAAGGGAGGCATGTATCCGCCGACGGCGCAACATGCGCTGCGCGAAGGGCGCTGTCTGGCGCGCAACATCGTCGCGACGATTCAGGGGGAAGCACGCACGAAGTTCCGTTTCTCCACGTTAGGCTTGCTCGCATCGATCGGCCGGCGGAAGGGCGTGGCCAATATTCTCGGCGTCAACTTTTCCGGCTTCTTCGCCTGGTGGCTCTGGCGCACGATCTACCTCGCGAAACTGCCGCGGCTCGAGAAAAAGGTCCGCGTCGCGTTGGATTGGACGCTAGATGTGATCTTCTCAAAGGACCTGGTGCAGTTCGAAACGCGCCGAGCGCCCACGATTTCGCACTCGGAACACTCGCTCACCGCCGAACACCAGGCCTCGCGCGCCGTGGCCTGAGATCCCCGGCAAAGTGCCGGGAACCATTTGGCGGCGCTTGGCAATCTAGCTCCCGACGCGGCGACCGCGTCCCGATTTACGTCTCAAGGAGATCCATCATGAAGAAGCGCAATGCAGTAATCGTCGTGGCGGTCGTAGCCGCCGTCGGCGGGTGGTACGCGTTCCGTCCGGAGCGCTTGTTCATCGACAACACTGTGAACGAAACGCTGCAGGTCGCGGCCGGCGCCACGGACATGCCGGTCGCACTCGCGACCGGGCAGTTCCACAGTGTGCATCACGACACCAAAGGCACGGCCAGTGTGCTGCGTCTCGCCGATGGGCGGCGCGTGCTGCGCCTTACCGAGTTCGCTACGTCGAATGGTCCTGACGTGCGAGTGTATCTCGTCGCAGCGCCTGACGCGGCAGACAACGCCACCGTTACCGACGCCGGCTTCATCGAGCTGGGCCCCATGAAGGGGAACATCGGTGACCAGAACTACGACGTCCCTGAAGGCGTGGACCTCACGAAGTACCGCACCGTGACGATCTGGTGCAAGCGGTTCAGCGTCAACTTCGGCAGCGCTCCGCTGGCCGGAGCCTAACGTGAAGTCTCTCTCATCATCAACCTCTACGTCTCTCGCTCAACATGTCTAACCTGAAATACGCCCTCGTGCTCGGGATGCTCGCTCCCGTCACCCTTACGGCACAATACGCCACCGGCCGTGAAGTTCAGTTCACGGTGCGCGTGGAAAACGTCTCGACACCGCAGACGCTCAAACTCTCGAATGGAATGACCGCGCCGGCACCCACAGCCCCGTTGCTGTGGACCGTCACCGATGCCGGGAACCCGCTCTTCACCGCTGGCAAGAAGGACCGCGGTGAGGGTCTCGAGCAGTTGGCTGAAGACGGCAATCCTGGTGTACTCGCTGATTTCATCAGAGCTAATGTCAAGAGCATCTCGTACCACGGTGTCGTGACGACCCCCGTGGGTGACAAAGGTCCCGGGCCAATCCTGCCTGGTAAGGCCTATGAATTCACATTCCCAGCTGCTCCGGGTCAGCGCCTAACCGTTGCGATGATGTTCGGTCAATCCAACGACCTGTTCTACGCACCCGGCGCGGACGCGATCGCGCTCTTCGACGCGAAGGGAGCACCGCTCAACGTGGATATCACGTCACAGCTGCTCTTGTGGGATGCCGGTACGGAAGTGAACGAGGAGCCCGGGCTCGGAGCCAACCAAGCACCACGTCAGCCGGCGCCTAACACTGGAAAGGCGGAAGGTGGTGTGGTGCGCCTCGCGAAGGACAGCTTCATGTATCCGGCGACGAAGAACGTCATCCGCGTGAGCGTACGGCCCGCGCCGGTGAACGCCGCCAGCAAGTAACCTCAACCATCCAGGTGCGCCGATGACCATGAGAACCGTCGTTGACGTCGC
>JBFMFA010000048.1:2096-11070 GCA_040753195.1 Gemmatimonadota bacterium
GACGGGCGCCCGCACCGTGTTCCGCCGCCGTGAGCAACAAGCCACGGTGGCGGCGCAGGTGTGGGACGCCTTGTCTCGCAAACAGCCCGAATTGCCGGCACAATTGCTGGTCGACACGGAGCTGACGGCAGTGCGTCGCCAAGTGGATTTGCTGGACGGCGAGCGTCTGCATGGAATCGAAGCGCCACTCGTTAGGGACGCTCTCGCCGCCGTAGCGTCCGAACGAGCGGCGCGCAGCATCGTTGAAGTCATGCCTAACGTGTCGCGGAATGCTCTGGAGATCGTCCGCGCCCAACCCACCGTCGAAGCACATATTGTCGTCGACGGCAATCGCGCGACGGCCGATGCTGCGGCCGGCCGCTTCGGCGCTGCATATCCCGACAGAACAAGTGCCGTTGTGGTCAGCGATCCAGTCATTACGCTTAACCTGCCGCGCGGAGTGCCGCGACCGGCCTTCGTCGTGTGCTTGGGCGGCGCGATCAGTCGCTTCACGACGATCAGCGCAATCCGGTTGCTACGTTCAATTCGCAGCGCCATGGCGCCGCATGATCGACTCATGCTCGGCGTCGACCTGCGTGCGGGAGCGGCGCTCGAGGAACATCATCAGCACGAACGTCAGTTGCGCGAGCGAGCTCAACTCCTCGCACTCACAGCCGTGAACCGCGCCTGCGGCGCGAATTTCGACGCAACCAACTTCCGATACTACGCTCGCTACGACGCCGAGACCAAGCGCCTGAACGTAGGTGTTGAATGCGTTCGCCCCGCGAGTGTCCGCGTAGGCACGACGAACATTTCGTTGTCGTCTGGAACTGTGATCCAAACGGGGGTTCATTGCGGATATGATCGCCGCGCGTTGCACGCGATGCTGCTGGGTGTGGGTCTTATCATCGACACATGGCACGAGCACGGCAGCGGCGAATACGCGGTGGCCACGGTGTTGAGCGTGCACTGCGATGCTCGCGGTTGACAACGCTCATCCCTGGACTTCGTTTGAACGAGTCTGGTACACGAGTCCCCCATATGCGCCCCCAACAAGGCTGCGAGTGAGTGAGCTGACTGCTGCTCCGCTCGATGCCGCGCGCGCGCGACCGTCGGCCGCTGCGACGGACGACGAGTTCGAGGCGTTGCTGGCGGCGATCGTGCCGTCGGCGTATGGCTATGCCTTGCGACTGACGCGAAACCGTGCCGACGCGGAGGATCTTGTGCAGGAGGCCGCGCTGCATGCGTGTCGCGGTCGCACAGGGTTTACGCCCGGGACGAACTTCAAGGCGTGGTTCTATCGCATCCTAACGACGACGTTCTGGGGGAAGCACCGCAGCGATCGACGCAGACCGTCAACGGTGGACTTCGATGACACGCCGGTGCTGTATCTCTTTCAGCGGTCCGCAGAAGTGGGATTGCCCACGACGGGTGACGATCCAATGGCGGAGTTGAGCGAACGCCTCGGAACGGAACGCATCGTCGACGCGTTAGCGCGGTTGCCTGACGAGTTCGCCGCTGTGTGTACGTTGTATTTCATGGAGGACTTCGCCTACCATGAGATTGGCGATGTTTTGGGGATTCCAGTCGGTACGGTGCGCTCGCGACTGCATCGCGGGCGCAAGATGCTGCAGAAGACATTGTGGGAGGTGGCCACCGACGCCGGCATCGTAAGCGATATCACCAAATCGAGGTCTGACGCGTGACTGCACTCAATCGCTATACGTGTGAAGAGGCGTTCCGGCGCCTGGACGATTACCTTGATCGTGAGCTTAGCGCGCCCGAGACGGAGCTGATCCGCGAACACCTGGCCATCTGTGAGGCGTGCGCGCGGGAGTTTGAGTTCGAGCGTAGCCTGGTGGATCGTGTTGGGACAAAGTTACGGCAGTTCCCGCTGCCGGATGGCTTGCAACAGCGCGTGCAGGATATCGTGCGCCGCGCGAGGACGCCGGAGCCGCCTAACGATTAGCGGTTCGTTAGGTGACGGTCGCCGTCGTTTGGCGGCGAGCCAACGTGCTCCAGGAAACCCTTGGGCAAGTGCGCCGCAGCGCTGCGCAAGCTCCAGAGATCGATCGACGATTGGTCGCCATAACACAACGTGTCGAGGCCAAGGGTGTGATCGAGACCCCGGGCACGAGCCAGCACGGTTTTGGACCACAGCGACCCTGCGAATTGCGCGCCGGCGCAGCTGACACCGTTTAGACACGCGAGTGACAGGTCGGCGGACGTCAGGATCGCACCGTCGAGTGTGGCGCCCGTGAGCGTGGCGCCCACGAGTGAGGCAAAGGCGAGGTTGGCTCCGCTGAGGTTCGCGAAGCTCAGGTCCGCACCTGTTAAGTCCGCTCCGGTGAAGTCGGCTTCGCGCAGGTTGCAGCGCGTAAGATCGGCACGGTGCGTAACGGTGTTTGTGAAGGCGGAACCTGAGAGGTTCGAGTGTTTCAGCGTCGCTCGCGTTAGGTCGGCTCCCGCGAAATTCACGCGAGCGAGCGACTTATCGCGCACACCGACCGCCTGGAGGCGCGCGTCGCCCAGCATGCAACGTGCGAAATCGGCGTTTGCCGTGTCACTCAGCGTTAGGTCGGCGCCGGTGAGATTCGCGTCGCTGAAACGGGCGCCGCGGAGGTCGGCCTGGCAGAGATCCGCGGCGCGCAGGTCAGCGCGGGAGAGGTCGCAGTCGGCGAGAGAGGCATACGCAAGCTGTGCGCCGGGAAGCTGGGCGGCGACCAGCGTGCTGGTCTCGAGCAACTGCCGGCCATCGTCGCGTCGGGCAATTATCACAAGGCCTCGATGTAAAACCGGTCGGCGAAGGTGCGGCGTTAATGGGTTATGACGCAAGGGGCCGCCCGCAAACCTTGGCGCTGGCGCTTGATCGCGCCGCGCCATCATCGTGCGGGCGAAGTCCTAACGAAGGCGCTTTTCAAACCAGTAGTAACGCCGCGCACGGTGGAATCGATGTCGCATATTTGCGGGTTGCACGCTGTTCCTTCGGCCGCCGAGGGATTTTATACTCGGCTATGGCTTCACCTATCTGGTTTGATAACTCGCTGACGTTCGAACAGTACCTCGCGTTCGAAGAGTCGTCGCCAGTGCGGCACGAATTCGTGGACGGCGAGGTCTATGCGATGAGTGGTGCCAATCGCCGCCACGCGATCATCGTCAGCAACATCATGAGGGTGCTTCTTCCTGCAACTGATCGCGGACCGTGTGCGGTCTTCACGCAGAGTTTGAAGCTACGTGTGGGCGATGACGTGTACTACCCGGATGTCATGGTTGCTTGTAGTGATACACACACCGATGATCGTTGGGCCGTTGAACCGTGCCTGTTGATCGAAGTCACATCGCCGTCCACGGCGCGTGTCGATCGCCGCGAGAAGCTGCAGGCCTATCGCGCGATTCCGTCACTCAAGGCATACCTCATCGTCGAACAGGCGTGGCGTCGAGTCGTTATGCACTGGCGCGACGCAGCAGGCGAATGGCGGCAGCAGGAACTTCACGGCGACGGCGCCGTCTCTCTCCCCTGTCCTGAGATTACTCTCACGCTCGGCCAGATGTACGAAGGGCTCGCTCCGCTCACGGTGCGGGAGATGGAGGCCATTGGGTATGGCGTAGCATACGCCTAACGCCGGCGGTCGCTACTCACGGCGTTTCTCGGGCGCGTACCGCCCGTGCGATGGCGTCGAGGACTCGGGCGTTGGCAAGAGCGTCACTGGGCGGTAGCAGTGGCTGGCTGTCATTCAGAATCGCGTCAGCGAGGTCTTCGACTTCCAGCTGAAACGTGTTGACGTTACTCACTTGAATGGTTTCTTGGTGACGGCTGGTTGTGAGCGTGATCTGCGGCTGACCCGTCGGCTGGTTGAATGGCTCGTTCAGCTGAATGACGCCGTCCGTGCCCACGAGATGCACTTTTTGATGTCGCCCTGCATCGAACCCACAGGACACGATGGCATATCTGCCGTTTCCGTAGTCCAACACGCCCTGAACACTCATGTCAACGCCTGACGATTGATGAAACGAAGCAAGTGCGCTGATGCGCACGACATCACTCCCTAGAAAGAGGCGACTCACATTGACGCAGTAGCATCCAACGTCGAGTAGCGCGCCGCCGCCCCACTCCGGTTGGAGCCGAACATCATCGTGGTTCTTCAAAGGGAATCGAAACGACGCTTCAACCACCATCAGATCACCTATCGCTTTCGATTCCAGCAACCCTTGAACCTTCGAGAGCTGAGGGTGATGGCGATACATGAAGGCTTCGACCAAATGGCGATTCGCCGCTTTCGCCGCTCGCAGCATCTCCTCGCAGTCGATTGCGGAAACGGCGAGTGGCTTTTCGCACAACACGTGCTTGCCCCGCGTTAGGGCGGCAAGAGTAATACTCTTGTGAAGGCCGTTGTGTGTAGCGATGTACACGGCGTCAACTTCATCGTCGTTGAGCAGGTCGTCATACGACGAATACGCACGCGTTGGTTTGAGGGCGCGAGCCCGAGCTATGTCTCGACTTGCCGCGGCGTGCAGGGTGGCGTTGCGTGAGGCCAGTATGGCCGGGCCCACGGCGTTTCGCGCGATACGCCCCGCGCCAATCACTCCGAATCGTACTCTCGTCACCCTAGCACTCGTTAGGTCTCAGCGACTAGACTAGTCATCTTGGCGAGACCTTTCAAGACGTGTGGGCATTGTTTAATGCGACCGTACGCATGTCGCATTTTGGCGGGTTGCGCCGTGTTCACTTGGCCGCCGACTCGTTGTATACTCGGCTATGGCGTCGCCTATCTGGTCTAGTGCACAGCTAAGCCTCGATGGGTACCTGGCGTTCGAGGAGGCAGCGCCGTTGCGCCACGAGTTCGTGGCCGGTGAAGTGTACGCCATGGCCGGTGCCAGCACACGGCACCATCGCATTCTCAGCAACATTCACCGCCGCGTCGCGAACGCTGCGGCCGGCGGGCCGTGCGCGGTCTATGTCGAAGGCGTAAAGCTCCGCGTTCGCAACGACTTCTACTACGCGGACATGATGGTCGAATGCAGCCCATCGGAGCTCAATAAGCTCGTCGTTCTCGATCCATGTCTCCTGGTCGAGATTACGTCTCCATCGACGGCTCGGGTCGATCGTACGCAAAAGCTGGACGCGTACCAGGCCATCCCATCCCTTCACGCGTATCTCGTCGTGGAACAGGCCTGGCGTCGGGTCGTTAGGCATTGGCGCGACGCAACCGGCGCGTGGCAGCAGGAGGATCACCAGAGTGACGGGACCATTGACCTGCCATGTCCCGAACTCTCTCTTACGGTCGATCAGATCTACGAGGGGCTCGCGCCGCTAACGGTGCGAGAGATGGAGGCACTCGGCTACGGCGTGGAGTATGCCTAACGCCGAGATCGGGTGGCTGGCGCGGCGTGGACGCCGACGTGCTCGCTCCTGTGTTGACACGTTTCTTCAGCTCGACGGCGTAGCCGCGGGCCAATAGCAGCCGAGCCGGTACGATCAGAGTCGGCCTCCCCTCAGGCGGGGGCCTACTTGATTATCGAACCGGCATGCGTAGCGTCTCCGCCAACTCAATCCGGTTAGGGGCGCGCCGATGCTACGGATCAGGCTGCTAGCGATCATGCTATTCTCGTCAGCACCAGCCTTCGTTCTCGCGCAGGGCGTTACAACATCTGCGCTACATGGCGTCGTTACGGGTGAAGATGGCGTGGCGGTCGCCGGCGCCAACGTCGTCGCGCTGCACGTCCCGAGCGGCACGCAATATCGCGCCCTGACCACCACGTTAGGCGCTTACAACCTCCCCAACCTGCGCGTCGGTGGTCCATATCGCCTAACGGTGACGCTGCTCGGCTACCAGCCGCAGACGCGCGACAGTGTCTTCCTCGAGCTGGGCCAGACGCTGCGGCATGACTTCCGCATTATACGCCAAGCGGTGCAGATCGCCGGCGTGCAGATCACCACCGACCGCGATCCGACACTGAACGCCGGACGCACGGGCGCCGCCACATCCATCGCACCCGAACTCGTCATCGCGGTCCCATCCATCAAGCGCAGTACCCGGGACCTCACGCGCCTGGATCCGCGCAGCGACGGGAACTTCTCGTTCGGCGGACGGAACTGGCTGTACAACAACATCTCGCTCGATGGTTCCTACTTCGCGAATCCGTTCGGCCTGGACGACCCCGCTCCCGGCGGACAGGCCAATGCCGAGCCGGTGCCTTATGATGCCGTGGAACAGGTGCAGGTGTCGTTGGCGCCGTTTGACGTTAGGCAGGGTGGCTTCACGGGAGCGAACATCAATACGGTGACAAAAAGTGGTACCAACACGTACCGTGGAGCGATCTATTCGTTTGTGCGGAACGATGCGCTGCAAGGGAATGAGGTGAGCGGCGCCAAGGTCGTCGCGAATCCGGACCTCAAGTTCATGCAGTCGGGCTTCGCATTCGGCGGACCGCTCATCCGCAACAAGTTGTTCTTCTACGTGAATGGCGAAATCGAGCGCACCGAAGATCCAGGGACGAACTTCGTGGCCAATCGTGGTGGCGGTGGCTTCGGTGTTTCGCGGGTACGCGCGTCAACAATGGATTCGATCCGCACGCGCCTCGCCACATACGGCTATGAGACAGGTCCGTATGACGGGTACATCCACGAAACCAACAACGACAAACTCCTGCTGAAACTGGACTGGAACGTGAGCGATGCGCACACCGCCACATTCCGCTTCAACTACCTCGACGCGACGCGCGACCTGCCGCCGCACCCGTTCGTGTTGAGCTTCGCGAACACGGGACGCGGGCCGAACGAATCAAGCCTGCCGTTTTACAACTCAGGCTACGCCATCAACAACAAGCTGCAGTCCTACGCCTTCGAGGTGAACTCGCGGTCGTCGAGCCTGGCGAACCGATTCTTCGCCAGCTACAACCGTTTCCGCGATCACCGCGCGCCATTCAGCACCGATTTTCCCACCATCGAGATCGGCGAAGGGGGCGTGACGTACACCACAGCCGGTCACGAGCCCTTCTCCATTCACAACATTCTGGATCAGGATGTCTGGCAGTTCACCGATAACCTGAGCTACTTCCGCGGCAACCACGTTATCACGTTAGGCGCCAACTACGAGGCGTTCGGCTTCTTCAACTCGTTCAACATCTTCCGTCACGGCGTTTTCTTCCTGCCGCCGCAAACGGGCGTGGGGACGACGTTTTCGTCACTGAACGAGTTCTTCACGATGACGGATCCGAGTAATCCGAACCGCGTCAATTTCAACAACCTCGTCGGTTCGGGACCGTTCAAGGGCGAGTTGATCGACGTCAGCCAGCTGTCGCTGTACGCGCAAGACGAGTGGCTCACGACGGATCGCCTCAAACTCACGTATGGGTTGCGCGTCGATTTTCCGATCTACGGCACGGATCCCGTCGACAATCCATTCTCGCGCGGCCTAACGGCACTGGATGAGAACCGTCGCTCCGAAACTGTCGATCAGAGTAAGCTCCCAGGTTCCGAACCGCTCTTCTCACCGCGGTTGGGTTTTAACTGGAACGCGCGCGGGAACCGCGAAACCCAACTGCGCGGCGGCACGGGCATTTTCACCGGTCGGGTGCCATTCGTCTGGGTGGGCAACGTGATTTCGAATCCCGGCGCCAACCCGAACCTCTTCCCGGCACCTGGAGCGCCCGAACGGCCGACGCGCAAGGGATCGACGTTGGCGCAATCGTTCGACGTTAATGCGATGGATCCGGATTTCAAGTTCCCGCAGGTCTGGACGACGGACCTCGCGATCGACCATCAACTCACCGCAAACTGGTTAGGCACGGTCGAGCTCATGTACGGCAAGGATCTCAATGCGGTCTTTATGCGGAATGCCGATCTCGTTGCGCCGCGGCGCACGTTGCCCGACGGACGACCGTTCTATGGCGGCTTCGGCAACAACGAGCTGAACGCTGACGGCGGCGCCGGCATCTACGTTATCGACAACACGGACGAAGGGTACTCGTTCAATGCCACCGCGCAGCTCCGCGGCACGTTAGGCGGCTTCGAAACGAGCCTCGGCTACAGCTACACGCAGGCCAAGAACAACCTCAAGTCCACTGAAATCGCAAGTGTGTTGTGGCAGAATCAGCCTGTGCAGGGAGACCCTAACAAGCCGGAGTTGAGCTGGTCTGAGTTCGGACAGCAGCACCGTGTCATCGGCAGCACGATGTACAACTACCAATGGTCACCCAACCTGCGCACGCAGCTTGGTCTCGTTTTCGAGATGTCTCAGGGGAACCGCTTCGGTGGAGCAGGAGGGAATCGGTATTCGTTTATCTACTCCGGTGACGTGAACGGCGACGGTTCCGGCGGGAATGATCTCATTTACATCCCGCGTGATCAGAATGACATCATTCTCGAGGCATACACCGAAGGTGGTCGCACCTTCACGGTGGCGGATCAGTGGGCGCGCCTGGACGCGTTCATCGTGCAGGACAAGTATCTCCGCGATCACCGCGGCGAGATCGCCGAGCGTTTTGGCGCATTGAATCCCTGGTATAGCAACGTGGACTTCCGGGCGCTGCAGGATTTTGCGGTGCCGAGCGGCGGGACGCGGCACGCGTTTCAGCTGTCGATCGACGTGCTCAACGTGGGGAACCTGATCAACTCCGACTGGGGAGTACGGAAAGTCGCGAGCACCTCGGCGACATCGCCGCTGCGCCTCGTTAGGTTCAATGCCGCGGGAGCGCCGGTCTTCAACTTCACGGGTCCGTCGCGAACGTTTATCGACGATCCAGGGCTGTTTTCACGCTGGCGCGCGCAGGTAGGGCTAAGGTACTTCTTCAACTAGGAGGCAGAACGGCAGGTGCGACGACCGGCGCCTTGAGTTGTGACTTCGCATTCACTACCAGCGACCAGGGACGTATTGCCACCAAACCATGAAGTGTGCGACGGCCACCGCCCATAGCGCCAAAACGCTATAACACAGTTGGCCAAACCAGTTCCACCAACGTCGGCGCCACGCAACGAGCATGAAGGCGACGATCG
>JBFMFA010000049.1:0-11069 GCA_040753195.1 Gemmatimonadota bacterium
GAGTACCTCCCCGTTCTGCAGCAGTGGAAGTCCGTCTCGCACTCCGACGACCTTTGGCACGCGCTCTGCGCCAGCGTCGGCCAGATGCTTCCACTTCACGCGAATCAAGGGACCACCGATATGCAGAACCTTGGGACGCACCTTCCGGCCTAACGGTGTCTGCATCGTGAGCACCCGGTGAAAAACGACTCGCAGCATGAGACGCGTGAGGAAGGTACGGCCGAGCAGACTGCCAAGCCGGAACGGGATCTGACCAACATCGCGTCCCGCGAACCAGATCTTGTGGTCCGCCGCCAGTTCGCGAGCAATCTCTGCTCCGGAGTTGCCACCGCCCGCGATGAGCACGGGCCCGGGACGAAGATCACCTGGATTCCTGTACTCGCATGAATGCAGCTGCTTGATCTGCGCGTTCAGGTCTCGAGCGAATTCCGGCACATGTCCTTCCTGATACTTCGACATGGCGACGACCACGTTCTCCGCTTCGAAGCGATACTCGCCGGCTTTCACGATATACGTCGAGCCTCGGCGTGAGACCTTGTCGACCCTGATGCCCGTCCGCACAGGGAGCTGGAAGTGCTGCGCGTATGCCTCCAAATAGTCCGCCATCTGGTGCTTCGTCGGAAACTCGTTAGGCAACGCCGGGAAGGGCATCCCGTCCAGCGCGTCGAAACGCGCTGGCGTGAACAGCCGCAACGAATCCCATCGCTTGCGCCAAACGTCCCCCACGCGCTGATGCGCGTCGAGAATCACGAATGGCACACCACGCCTCATGAGGTGATAACCGACGGATAGACCCGCCTGCCCACCGCCAATCACCACGGTATCGACTTTTTCACGCTGCCGAACGCTGCACATAGCTCTTCCCTGTTCGAGTCTGACCGAACCTTACGCGGCCCCGCCTTCACCGGCATCGGCCGAATTCTGCAATCGCCGCCTTACGCCGTGTGGGTATTTCTGTGTAGAACCAGCCTACACTAGCCCCTGTTTGAATGCGTAAGCCGTCGCTGCGGCCCGACTCGAAAGCCCCAGCTTCGTAAAGATGTTGCTGATGTGCCGCGCGACGGTTTTCTCACTGAGGCCAAGCTCGTCCGCGATCACGCGATTCGTCTTCCCAGCCGCCACGAGACGCAAGACTTCGACTTCACGACCTGTCAGCGCTCCGGCCGGCTCCGACGGTGCCTTCGTTTTCAGCTCTGCGGCGCGTTGCATGGCCGGGATGGCACCTAACGATTCGAACGCGTGCTGGGCCACGTCCAGCTCCATGTCCGCGGAGTCGTGATCGCCGAGGCTGCGATATGCTTGCGCAACCAGCAGCGTCGTCTGGGCAGCTTCATACGGCGCGTCGAAGTGCTCCCAAAGGGAAGCGGCGTGGCGCAGCGCTGCCAATGCCTCGCGCGCCTCACCCGCGGCCAACCGCACAGCCCCTTCAGCACGCGCCGCAACAGCGTGGAGGAATCGAGAATCGAACGCCCTCGCAACCTCCGCCAATTCGGCCGCCCCTGTGCGTGCAGCTGCCAGATCGCCGGCACGCAGCATGACCTCGACGTACGCAGCAAGCACCTTGCAGCGAGTGCGCGGACTGGACGCCTCATCGAGCACGCGCGAGATCGCTACCTTCGCTGTGTCGGTCTGGCCTTGAGCGAGCCGCAGCAGCGCCAACCCGGGATACGGTTTTCGTCCCCACTGACTCGCCTGACGATAGCACTCTTCCGCCTCAGAGAACGCGCCGCGAAGGCGAAGTAGCTCCGCCTGCTGATACAACGCGGCGCCTACGGCGCGTTCACCTCGCTGCGCGAGCGTATCGCGCGCGCGCTCGACCTCGTGCATCGCTTCGGACCAGTCACCGTGTAGTTGCATGATCTCGGCGCGCCTAACGAGGCACTGCCCGCGGTACGGAATCATTTCGGGCTGCGACGCACACCACTGGCTCAGCGCGGCCGTCCATTCGTGCGCACGCTTCAGGTCATAGATCTCGCTGCACGTGTCGATGATGGCACAGTACGCGAGTCCCGCCAGCATGGGCGAGACCTCGCCGGTCGTCACGGCAACCATGACCTCGTCAAACAACGCCACACCCTCGCGCGTTCGGCTCGAGTCGACGAGCGCCTGGCCCTGCCCCATGCGGCCGAGCGTCACGAGGTTCACATCGCTGAACCGCTCGCCGAACGCGGTGATCTCAATGAACAACCGCAGCGCCCTATCGGGCTCACCACTGAAAAGAGCGTCGATCGCTTCAGGAACGAGCAGGTACCCTTGCTCCACGCAATTGCGATCTGCTTCGAGCAGCCGCCGCGCCCTCGCGGCCCATCCGCTTCCGCGCGCATCTTCACCGCGCCCAAAGAGGGCAAAGGCGATCCAAAAGGCGTTGCGAACCGCGCGCTCCGTGTCGCCGCGGCGTAGAAACTCGTTATGCGCGCGCACCAGCGCGTCTTCGCTCGCTGCGTCCTGTCCGACGAGATACGCTGCCGTCGCGAGCCGTTCGAGATCCTCCCCTGCAAGAGGCTCGTCGCGATCGGCTGCCGCGAGACCCTGATAAGCATCACGCCACTTCCGCTGCGCGAAGCTCGCTCGGCCGCGTTCTAGCTCGGTGACAACTGGCATAGCTCGCGGTCAAATGTAGACCGCGCGCAACGTGCCTTCACGGTTACGGCTTAACGATCTCTTCGATGAGGTCGGCAATGAGTCGTGCCGGACCGCGCCGGGGTGTGTTCTGGTTGACCATCACCGCCACCGCGAATCCGCGCTCAGGATACCAGCGCGCCTCAGACAGATACCCGGGGAAGAATCCGCTATGTCCCCAGGCAGCACCGTGCGGTGTTTGCCGGATAATCGCCCCGAGCCCGTACTGAGCGTTCGCGCCCAGCATCGGCGCCGCGACCCCACGCAAAACGTCCGCGCGAACGAACGTGGTATCGACGACAGCTCCGGTGTACAACGCGCGCATCCAGCGAGCGAGATCGACCGCGGTCGACGCGAAGCCGCCACCGGCCCACTCAAACTGCGGATTGAAAGCGAAGAGACCGTCGCTCAGCACGGCATCGAAGGGGCCGAACGGGTTGTTTGCTCCGGCGTAGCCTTGCGACAAGCCGGCAATATCTCGGCGATTGGAAGGGACAGTTCCGTTGAGAGCGAGCGGTATCAGAAAGCGCCGGGATATTTCGTCGTAGGCGCGCGTTCCCGTTAGGCGTTCGAGGATCATGGCCAGCACGATGTAATTCGTATCGCTGTAATCCCACCCCGCACCGGCGGCGAACGCGGCCTGGGTGCCGAAGAGGTAACGCAGTTCTTCGACAGGCGCGTACTCGCGCATGGGCTGCGCCTTGAGATCGTCCAGGAAACGCGGATTCAGTTCGTATCGCACCAAGCCACTGGTGTGATTCATCAACTGGCGAACCGTGATCGATCTGGCGTTAGGTAACGAGTCGAACCAGGGTTCGTTCCCCAACCAGCGCGCGATGGGCGCGTCCAGCTCCAGACGCCCGTCGCGCACGAGCTGATAGGCGAGGGCGGCGAAGAACGTCTTCCCGGTTGAGCCCGCGAGCATTTTGTGATCCGGGCGCATACGCTCGCGCCGCGTCGTGTCGCTGAAGCCCGCGGCCAGCGAGATGCCGCGGCCGTCGCGGAAAACCACCGCGGCTGTGACGCCGATGAACTGGCCGGCAGACTGCAACGAATCCAGACGGCTTTGAAGTCTTTGCTCGAGTGTCTGAGAATGCGCCGCGGCTGCGATCGGCAGTGTCGCTGCCAATGCGCAGGCCGTAAGCGCCATCATCCGGTTCATCATTGCTCTCATGAAAGCGGCAGTCGTATGACACCGCTTCCCGCTTCGACGTTTACGCCCTTTACCCCTCGGGTGGGCGGCGTGCGTCGATGGTGCGCAAAACGCTCTGGGCGCGCAGCGTGGTGACGTCTTCCGGGGCCCCGCCACCGACGATGTCCCGCTCGACGCGCCGCTGGAACTCCTGCAGATCGACGTCCCGCGCACCACGCTGAAGCAACATCTCGATCGACGCGGCCGCGACCTGCACCGGTACACGCTGCGACACGAGAGTGCCGAGCACCGTTAGGGTGAGTGCCACCGAAGGTGCATTGGGTCGGCCACGCCCCGCGCCCACCGCGCGGCGGATCGCCGCCGCGGGCACTCCTGCGTAAAGCGCGCTCGATGCGGCAAGCAATGCGTCGTGCGGCGCATCCACGCCCAGCAGGGCGCGCGACTCGCGCAGCCGTTTGGCGAGACCGCGCACGACGCCGAGAATCTGGGCGTCGTCAGCTCCCTTGAGCACACCTTCGGCGGCCTTGTCGTACACCGCGCTGGCCGGGAGCCCGGCGGCGCCTAACGAATCAGCTAGCGCGACGATGGCCGCGCGCGTCGCCTCCCTGAGGCGCGGCGAAAGCTCCTGGCGCTGTTGCGCTGTCGCCGGAGCATTGATCGCGAGAAGACACAGGCCAGCAAACACAGCGCGCGTCATGTGCGGCCATCACCTACAAAAATGACCGAGTTGCGTACGCCGAAATCATCATCCACGATGGACGGCGCCGCCGGGTCGCGCAGCACGTCGCCGTCAACAACGAAGGCGTAGGTGTGGCGCCCTGGTGCCAGCGGAATCTCCAGGATCCAACTTTTTCCGTCGCTCGCCGCGCGCATCGGGTTCGCCGCCACGTTCCATCCGTTGAAGTCCCCGACGAGCGAGACCTGCCGCGCCGCGGGAGCCACGATCACGAACCGCACCGTGGTGAGCGCGGTGCTCGCGTTAGGCGCACTCACCACGTCGCGTTGCGGCCGGCCCGCGAGAAAGGCACCCGTGGCGATTCCCGCCACGAGGATCGCAACTCCGGCCGCGATCGCCGTCAGCGGCCGCACACTCCAGCGCCGCAGCGGGAGCGGCGCGGCGAGTGGCACCACCGGCGCCGGTGCAGCCTCGATCTCGCGCAGGAGGTCCTCCCGCCACTGCGCGCGCACCGGCACGGGGCGCCGCAGCACTTCGACAGCGCGCGTCATCGACTCATCCATGAGTCAACTCCTGCAGATCCCGGCGCAGGCGAGCACATGCGCGCTGCACGCGCATCTTGAGCGCCGAGACTCCGCGACCTGTGATTGCCGCCATTTCTTCATACTCCAGCTGCTCCACATGCTTGAGCAAAAACGCTTCACGTAGCTCGTCAGGCAGAGATTCCAGGGCCCGCGCCAGTTCCACCCTCAGCTCGAGCGCATGAGCGTCTGACTCGACGGCCACGCGCTCGATGCCATGGCTGTTACTCTGAATCCGTCGTTCGCGCCGGGTACGACGCAGGATGGCCGTACGACAGCGATTCACCAGGATGCTGAAGAGCCACGTGCGGAACGGCATGCGCACGTCGTAGGTCCCTAACGCGCGATACGCGCGCATCAGCGCTTCCTGTGTCGCGTCCTCAGCATCCTCACGAGTGCCAAGCATGCGCGTCGCGAATCGCAGACACGCCGGTGCGTGACGATCGACAAGCGCCGTGAAGGAGCCCACGTCCCCCGCGAGCACGCGCCGCACGAGATCAGTGTCGCCGACGACCTGCTCAACACTCATGTACAGCGTGGTACCTTCGGATTCGCGTGCCGCGTCAACGGCCACCTGCAACCGCCGCATCACAAGCGCTGTGGCACCTTACGAGATCGTGAACAGGCCCGCGTCCCCGCCGAATTCGTCGCGCTGGCGTGGCAGACCCGGGGGGGCGTTCCACTTGCCACCGTCGACTCGCACGTTGATCCGGTGCACGCCAGGAGCCATCGGCATGCGCAGCTCCCACCAATCGGCGCCGACGCGCTGCATGCGCACGGGTCGCCACTGAACGAAATCGCCGGTGACTTCCACGAGGCGCGCCGTGGCCGAGCGAACGGCGAGAGTGACGACCCCATCGCGGCCGGGAACGACCCGGAATGCGGTGGCGATCGCGCGCGTGGTGAGCGCGGCCGATTTATGCGGCTTGTCGTATGGCGCGGACGTGAGACGCGCACCTAACGTGAAGTAGCGGCGTGGCGTCGGGATTCGGCTCTCCCAGCCATCTTCCACGACATAGCCGCCGACGAGGGCGACGGATGGGGTCAGGGCAATGGAGGCGTCGGTGTAGCCCCAGAGCCGGCCCTGCGTGAACGTGCGTCCACCTAACGAGTGACCCGCCAGCGCGTCCAGCGAGAAGCGGCCGCCCGCCCACGCAAGACGCAGCTCACTGCCGAAGGAGTGGGCGAGGCCGCGATTCCAGCGCGTCTCGTACGTGGGACCCGGCGTGGTGATGAGAATCGGGCCGCTGTCCGATGGAATGGTGTCGATACCTCCACCTTCCCGGAAAATCTGCTCACGTTCCTCGTTCCAGCGTGAACGCGACCCGAGAGTCAGTGCCACCACCGCACGCCCGAAGTTGTGCCACGCCGCGACCGAAAATCCGCGAGTCGTCGGCCCGACGATCTGCGCCGCGAGGGTGTCCCGCGTAAATCCATCGTTTCTCGTCATGCGCTTCTGATAGCGCAGCGAGATCCCGGTTCGCTCCCAGCCGAAGCTCAGGCCCGTGGCATACGTCTGCAGAGACGAGCGACCGCCGCACGCAGCGTCGCCACCATTGCGCTCCGTCGCCGCGTCAAGTCGCCAACCGCGCCACTCGGGTGAAAGCAGTTCCCCGCGCAGCACGGTGCTCCGCGCCGCCCCGCCATTCGACGCAACCGCACCGGTCCACGACATCCGTGCGAGCGCCCAGTCAACACCGGCGTTCGTGCTGATGATGGCGTGCGACTGCGCGGCAGCGCATGCGTTAGGCATCATGCCCGCGCCGGCCAACGTCGACGAGACGCCGAGCACTTGTGCCGATGCCGCGTGCGAGAAAAAGAGCAGTGCGCCGGCGATCGCGGCGTTGGAGCGAATGGCTGTCATCGGTGACGATCACGTTAGGGTTCGGTCGTCGTGCGCTTCGCAGGGGCCGCGCAACCAATGGAAGCAACAGCCGCTGTTGTTATACCTCCGCACGTCGTTCCACGTCACCACCACTCTGACATTGACCGCAGTGACGCCGACATCGACACCGAAGGTAGAGAGCATATCGAAACCGCTCTGTTCCTAGACACCTTGATGTGCGGAGGTCCCTTCACATGGTCGCATTACCCAGATCTTCCTTCTCGCAGCGCTACAGCCGTGCAGCCAGGCTCGGTGTATTCGCTTCTGTGACTGCTGTAATTGCCGCGTGCTCTTCGGATTTGGGCAGTGATGGGCTCAGTCCATCCTCACTGGCCCGCGCCGCCGGCGATTCCACGGGGCAGCCACCGCGCGACACGGCGAAGAAGCCGCCGCGCGATACGACCCAAAAACCACCGCGCGACACGCTCGACTCGATGCCTCCGCTCCCCGAGAAAGTGCAGCTGTCGGGTCGCGTGCTGGCGGTGACCGTGATCGCGCCTGGTCCCGGAGTACGTGACACCTTGCGGTTCGAGGCGATCGCCGGAGCGAAAGTCCGCGTTATGCGCAACCTGCTCGTGGATGGACAAGCGACTCAGCGGCTCGCTGCTGAGCGCGTGACGGACGCGAATGGCGCGTTTACGGTGAGAGATCTCGCCGGAGGGTACTACGTCGTCTACGCAGACCCTCCCGCGGGCTCGCCGTATCAGAGCAGCTTCTCCTATCTCGCGGCAACCAAGCCCGAAGTAAAAGTCGACGTCTATCTCTGGCGTCGGCCATAGCTGCCCGTGCGGCAACCGCGTTAGGCGTGCGCCGTCGGTGGGGATGTCCCGGTTCGGCAGCCAGACCACCTGCTGCTGTCGGGCATTCCCGCCGACGCATAGCGTGAATCCTCTTGTGCTCGCCGGCCAAAGCCATATGGTTGCGTCAATCAATTCGACGCGGAGATGGGCCATGTGGTGTTCGCGATTCACTCGGAGCGGCGCGCTTGCGCTCGCACTCATTCTCTCGGCGTGCAGCGGCAAAGAAGGCGGCGGTCGCGCGGACTCGACTGCGACGCCACAGGACGTCGCCGCCGCGGCCCCAGCCGGTGCTGCCGCCGCCCAGTTGCAAGCCATCCCGCTCAGCGAAGGTGACGTCGAGCACTTCATCGCTGCCACCAAAGAGCTTCACGCACTCGGCGCCGAAGTTCACGCGGAGCTTGGCGACGACCCGTCCAAGGTTCAGTCCTGGACCACAGCCATTCAGGCGAACGCCGAGGCCATGTCGATCTTACGCAAACACACGTTCGACATTCCACGCTATCAGCAGGTCGCTATGAGTGTCATGATGGCGTACGCGGCCGAGGACGTGAAAAAGAGTCAGGTCGACATGAAAGCGCAGATGGAGCAGATGAAGGCCACACTGCCGAAAGAACAGTATGAGCAGATGCAGAAGGCGAACGAGCAGGCGCAGGCAATGCTGAAAGCGTACGAGAATCAGCCCCAAAGCAACATCGACCTGGTAGCGAAGTATCGCGCCCAGATCGATGAAATATCAAAACAGCCGCGATAGCTGTGAGGGGATTCGCAAATAGTGCGAGGCATCTCAGAGCTATGAGGAGAGAGCTGTGAGTCTGTAGCTGTGAGTTTCAGCTGACAGGCTGATACCTCCTGAAAGCTCAAACAGATAGCCACTCACTCTTAGCTCTCTCCTGATAGCTCTGAGAGCCCTCGCACTACTGACGAATCATCTGAAAGCTGGTCCGTAGGCTACCCCGTCGGGCGACTCGCCGACGGGGTATTTTTTTACGACTTTGCGCGTCGCGAGGTCGACGACGGCCACGGACTTGTCGCCGTTCAGCGTGATGAACGCCGTCGACGCGTCCGGCGAAATACTGACGCCGCGCGGCTGGCCTAACGCGTCCAAGCTCCAAAGCACCTTGCGCTGCGCCACGTCGGCGACGTGCACCTTGTCACCCTGCGGATCGCAGATGATCGCCAGCTGACCGTTCGCCGAAATCGCGATGCGGTATGGCAGCTGAAAGCCCGTTAGGGTCTGTGCGACCTTTCCTTCGGCCACGTCGACGATGCTCACGGTGCCATCGGTATTGCTGCCGGCCCAAACGCTCTTCCCGTCAGGCGTCACAGCGATCCCTTCCGCGCGCGGGCCAACCGGGATCGCGCGCACGAGTCGCTTCCCTTTGAGATCCAGTTCGGAAACCGACCCCGAAAGGATATTCGCGGTGAAGGCTCTCTCGCCGTTCCCCGTCACGCCAACCATGTGCGAGGTCTGCGCCAGCGTGCCGATGGCGTCTTCGACAGCGCCCTTCGCGACGTCCACGAGCACCACGTTCTGGCTCGCCTCGGACGTCACCACGACGCGCTCGTTGCTCCCTGGCATGAACACCACGCCGTGGGGCCGCGTGTGTGCGCCTAACGAGATCTTGCGCGTCACTTGAGCGCTGGGAATATCGATGACCGCCAGCTCGTTCCCCGGCGCTCCTTGGATCCCGTAGATCGTGACAACACCGACGCGGCCATTGGGCGAGATCGCCGCTTCGTGCGGCCCGTCGCCCACCGGAATGTCACGCGATTGTCCGCTGCTCAGATCGATCAACGTCGCACTGGCCGAGCGCTGATTCGCGACCAGCACCGAGCCGCTGCTGACAACCGACTGGATCGATTCGATGATCGGGCGCGCCGCGCTCGCGGCGACGCCGACAACAATGGCAGCAGGGAGCGCGAACGCACTCGCCAATCGCGTTAGGTTCTTTTTCATTGTTTTGGCAGTGGGACTTCGATCTCGGTCATGCGCTGGATCGAACCGTCCGGAAGAGGAACTTCGCCGTACACCATGTACGGAGACTTATCGAGCAGATACCACGTCGCGAGCAACTTCCCGTCCACCTGACGATGCTCGTCGACCTTCCACGCGTCTTGTACGACGTTGCCCTCGACCGTGACGTTCTGCTTGCCGACCACGGTGAAGATGCGCGTCTCGGCGTTTGGCATCGGGGGACCCCAGACCGGCGCGATGATCACCAGACCCGGCTTGAACCCCACCGCCGCCGGGACGAGATCCGACGCCGACGCGACGTACCCCATGCGATCGACCTCGTAGTTCACGTCCTGCAGCGGCCCGTTAGGCGTCGTCCGCCGGGTGCCGCTGACTTTGCGACCATCGATCCGCAGCGAGGACGACGTCCCGTTGTTCGCGGTGCGCACGATCCCATACGGCTGCAGCGTAATCGCGTCGTACGTCTGCCGCAGTTCCCACCGTATGGTATCGCCCGTTGGGGTGATCGACATCCCCGTCGTTACCCAGCGATGGATTTTGCGACCGGCAGAATCGCCGTGAGTGAGCACATTCACCCACTCGCCCCGCACACGACCCTCGCCTGGCCCGACCCAAACACGCACGCGCGCTGCGTGCGGCGCATACACGCGCCCGTCCACTTCTTTTGCACCCATCTCCAGACGGACCGTGTCACCCGGAGCAGCAGGTGAACTGGCGAATGCGAGAACTAATGCTGCGACGAACATCGGTACGGCCTCCATTTCGGTGATCGGGGATGGCAACTATGACACCCGCCGCTCGATCTCCGTTAGTAACGGAAGCCGACTACATAGTTGCAGTCACTGGTCGATCACCTTGAGGCGAATTCCGCCTCCGGGCCGATCGAGAATGGCGACAGTCTTCTTCGCTATCGCGAAACGACGCGTTCCAGAATGGCAGGACCGGCCGCGCCGTCGCTGTGCACCCCGTACACGGCTCGCGGCGAGATTCCTTTTGCACGCAGCCATTTCGCAAAGAACACGCTAATCGTTGTTCGGTCAGCGGGGATGTCAGCGTCGCCCTGGTCGTAATAGAACAAGTCCCCCTGGAATCCGATTCGCTCGCGCGGCAGCCACACAAAGAGGTTGTGCGCGGTATGCGGGTTCACCCCGACGTCATAGATCACAACGCGGCGAGTAGAGTCGCGCACGGTGCGCTCTCCACGCACCACTTCGATGTTTTGCGTCCGCAAGAGACCGCGGGCGTCCGCCGGGACGAGGAACGTGCGCGTTAGGCCGGCCAGCGATGCCGCGTTCCCGATGTGGTCGCTGTGCGTGTGCGTAATAACGGTGTACCCTAACGGGCGACCGCGCGAGATGGCTCGAATCCGGGATGTCAGCT
>JBFMFA010000050.1:0-11019 GCA_040753195.1 Gemmatimonadota bacterium
TGTCGTCGATGTTGCGGTGGGGTTCAGCGCGACCGTTAGGCCGGCCGGTGCACCTTCGACCTGCAGCAGCACGATCCCGGCAAAGCTGCCGCTGCGGTTCACCGTGAGCGTCACCGCGCGACTCGTTCCCTGCGCCAGGCTAGCCGGCGATGGGCTCGCCGAGAGCGTGAATCCGCCGAGTGACGCCACCGTCAGCACCAGCGGCGCGCTCTGGTCAGGAAACCCGGCCGCGGTGCCACGGATGGACAGCCGATACGTGCCTAACGCAACTGTAGCCGCGACCGTGATCGTAACGGACGAGGCGTTGAAGACCACCGGATTAATGGAGAACGATGCCGTGACACCGGCCGGCATACTGTCGGCAGCGAGCGTAATCGGCGCCGCGAAGTTGGTGCGCAGTATGCCGAGGAGCACGATCCCCGATCCACTCGGCCCAACGGTAACGCCGCTGGTCGTTCCGGTGATGTTGTAGGTCCCCACCGCGGTAATCGTTAGGGTGACCGTCGCGGTCGCGTTGGCGACGCCACTCCCCGTGGCAGTTGCCGTGATCGTATACGACCCAGGCGCCGTTGCCGCAGCCGCCACGAGCAGAATCGTCCCGGTGACGACGACGCCAGATCCCTGCGGCTGGCTGATCGTCGACGTCACGCCGGCCGGAGTCCCACTCAATGCCACATTGACTGCGCCTGTGAAGTTCGTTTTCGCCACCGTTACGGCGAGCTGCACTTGACCACCCTGAGGGATCGTCGACGTCGGCGGACCCACAACCAGCTGGATCGAGCCAGTCGGCGGTGGTGGCGGCGGATTATTCGGACCGGTCCCCGTGTTCGATCTACCCCCACCGCCGCACGCTGCCAACGCCATGACAGCGCCGATGCTAATCCAGCTGATGACGCCGCGAAGCCTCTTGGATTTTCTCACGGTGCGTTTCTCGTTTGAGGGTGCTACCTTGGCCGCCCCGCCCTTACACCTGTTGTGCCCGCCTCCACGCGCATTGCGCAGAAGTGCTTGGCCCACCGTCATCGGATCTCTTTTGGAACCATCGGATCGCGACCCTATGGCCGCTGGCGATCGCCGCGCGCTCGACCATCTCTTCAGCGTGACCTATGAGGAGCTGCGCCGATTGGCAGCTTCCGTAAAACGCAGTGATCCCAACGCCTCACTCACGCCGACGACGCTGGTGAACGAGGCGTGGCTCAAGCTCGCCGGCTCCCCGGCACTCGCCTCCACTTCCCCACTGCATTTCAAGCGCATCGCCGCGCGCGCTATGCGTCAGGTGCTCATCGAAGCCGCGCGACGACGCAATGCAGAGAAGCGGGGTGGTAAGGACGCTGTCTTCGTAACCTTCGATGACGCGCTCGAAACACCGATCTCGACGGACGAGGAGCTGCTCGCGCTCGACAGTGCGCTCGACGAGTTGGCGCAGTTGAACCCTCGTCAGGCACAGATGGTGGAGGGGCGCTTCTTCGGAGGCCTCGACGTCGCTGAAACCGCGCAGATGCTGGAAGTCTCGGAAGCCACGGTGTTGCGCGACTGGCGTGCAGCGCGGGCCTGGCTCGCTGTCCAATTGCGCGACAAGCACTGACTACTTCGGACGGGAGGGCACGATGGACCCGCAACGCTGGGAGCGCGTTCAGAGCCTCTTTCATGCGGTCGCTGACCTGTCGCCGGCTGAACAAGCCGCGCGCTTGCAGCGCGACGCCGGCGACGATCCAACCTTGATCGCTGACGTACAGGCGCTGCTGCGCGAAGACACCGGCGGCGCGTCGGTCCTCGACCGCGGCGTCGCGGACGCGGCGCTGCGCCTCCTGGATCGGAGCACCGCGCCACTGCCCAACGATCTTTTCGGGCCGTACCGCCTAACGGGCACACTCGGCGAAGGCGGCATGGGTGTAGTGTATCGGGCGGTGCGCGACGATCTCAACGCTTCCGCCGCGATCAAGGTATTGCGCGATGCCACGCTTTCGCCGGCGCGGCGGGAACGCTTCGCGATGGAACAGCGCACGCTGGCCAGTCTCAACCACCCTGCGATTGCGACGCTCTACGACGCCGACGCACTGGCGAACGGGACGCCCTGGTTCGCCATGGAACTCGTGGACGGCGTGCCGCTGACGGACTACTGTGAGCGCCACGGGCTTTCGTTAGGCGCCCGTCTGCGTCTGTTTCGCACGGTGTGCGAAGCGGTGCAGCACGCGCATCGCCACCTCGTCATCCATCGCGATCTCAAGCCGTCCAACATTCTCGTGCGCGCCGACGGCGCCGTAAAGCTGCTCGACTTCGGTATCGCCAAGCCGCTCGAGACGCTGGATCAAACAGACGCGACTCGCACCGGCTTGCGACTGATGACGCCGGCGTACGCGGCGCCGGAGCAATTCCGCGGTCAGCAAGTCGGCATCCATACCGACATCTACTCGCTCGGCGTCGTGTTGTACGAGATGCTCACGGGGCGCGTCCCGTTCGACCTGTCCGACCGCAGCCCGGCGACGGCCGAGTCCATCGTCACGACGCAGGAGCCCGACAAACCGTCCGCCGTATGCTTGCTCACGCCCGCCCGTGCGTCTCTCGCGCCACGTTCGCAGTGGGCCGATCTGGACGTGCTGTGCCTAACGGCGATGCACAAGGACCCGCAGCGTCGGTACGCGACCGTCGATGCCCTCATCCGCGACCTCGATCACTTCCTCGCGGGCGCGCCGCTCGAAGCGCGTCCCGATTCGATCGGCTACCGCCTCGACAAGTTCGTTAGGCGGCACCGCCGCGGCATGCTGGCGGCCGCCGCCGCGCTGCTCCTCATCGTATCATTGAGCGCGTTCTACACGGTGGGACTCGCCCGCGCGCGTGACACGGCTGTCGCCGAGGCGGCGCGCACACAACGCATCCAACGCTTTCTCGTATCGCTTTTTGAAGGCGGCGATGAAGCAGCCGGACCCGCGGACTCGCTGCGCGTGATTACGCTGATCGATCGCGGTGTTCAGGAGGCACGCAGTCTCGACAGCGAACCCGTCGTGCAAGCCGAGCTTCTCGCCACGCTTGGCACCGTCTCCGCGCAGTTGGGCCAACTCGAGCGCGGCGACACGCTGCTGCGCGCAGCACTCGATCAGCGACACCGGGTCTTTGGCACCGAAAACGCCGAAGTCGCACGGAGTCTGGTAGACCTTGGCGTGTTGCGCGTACAACAGGCCCAGTTCGACAGTGCTGAACGGCTCATTCGTGACGGTTTGGCCATGAGCGAGCGCCTGCTGGGGCCGAATCACCCACAGGTCGCGCTCGCGACGGATGCGTTAGGCAGCGTGCTCGAACGTCGCGGAAGTTATGCCGATGCGATCACCGCCTATACGCACGCCGTGGCCATCCGCTCGCGCGACGGGGCGTTGAGCGCCGAGCTGGCAGCGAGCATCACCGGCCTTTCCAACAACCATTTCTATCTCGGCAACTACGCCGTGGCGGAATCCCTGAGCCGCGAGGCGTTGGCGATGAGCCGCAAGGTCTTCGGTCCCGATCACCCGCACGTGGCCGAGGACCTCGTCAATATCGGCGCAGTCCAGTACGAACAAGGCCGCTACGCCCCCGCCGAGACGCTCTTCCGCGAAGCGCTCGCCATCACCAAAAAGTGGTATGGTCCCGGGCACCACAGAACCGCATCCAACCTAACGATGCTCGGCCGCGTGCTGCGCCCGCTCAATAGGACCCGCGAAGCTGACAGCGTGTTGCGCGAATCGCTGGCGATCCAGGAGCGCGTGTTGGGACCGAATCACCCGAGCGTTGCATCGGCATTGAATGACATCGCGCTCATCGCCCTGCTCGAGGAGCGCTATGACGAGGCAGAGAAGAGTTATTTCCGCGTTGTTGACATCTATAAGAAGGCATACAACGGCAAGCACTACTACATCGGCATCGGCACCGCGAACCTCGCCAGCGTGCACATGGCCAGGGGCGAAAACGCGCGCGCAGAACGCGGTTTCCGCGATGCGCTCGCGATGTATGCGCAAACCCTGCCCGCCGATCACCTGAACGTGGGCATTGCCGAGATCAAACTCGGGCGCTCGCTGTTACGCCAGGGACGCTTCGCCGAGGCCGTGCGGGAAACAACGAGCGGCTACGAGATTGTCAAGCAGCAAACGACACCGTCGATAGGGTGGCTGCAGAATGCACGCCGTGACCTAATGGCGGCGTACGATTCGTTAGGTACTCCAGCAATGGGAGAGCGCTACCGCGCGGAACTGGCCGATTCCGCCGCACGGCCGAGATAGCAGCATGACGAAACAGATAGCGATGACCGGATAGAAGAACAACGAGAGGAATCTGTGTCCCACGATGGAATGGGCGCAGGCCGCCTGTCAGCACGAGGCACGATCCGTCGTTTCCGGTCATCCGGTCATCGCTCTTTGGTCGTTGCCTAACGTCCTGTAACGACAAACCCTAGGGGACGCTGCCTGCGCTGATGGAGGTTCCGTAACAAACAACAAAACCATGACCGGATGACGGGATGACCGGATAAAACAACCAGACAGGAGTTTTTAGCCGCGATGGAATGGGCGCAGGCCGCCTGTAAACATGAGACGATCCGTCGTTTCCGGTCATCCGGTCATCGCTCTTTGGTCGTTGCCTAACGACGCGACAGCAAGGTCGCTGCGCAGGGCAACCAACGTCATCGTTTCGGCTGAGTGTTGAAGATCTTGTTCATGATCATCCACTTGCCGTCGACTTTGAGCAGCGTGAAGTAGTCGGTGAGCACCGCGTTCGGATAATCCAGTTCCACTTTCGCGATCGCCGCGTCGCCGGTTACATCCACCATCACGATGCGGCGCTTGCGCTGCGCTTCATCGGCGGCCGGCTTCCCTGGGGCGCCGGCGATGTACTCCTGCGACGTGCGCGTGGAGAACTTCCCGTCGCGATTGAAGTACAGTTTCGACTCGGGATGGAAGACCATCTTGTAGTGCGCGCCGTCGCCGGTCGCATGGCCCAGGAGGTAATGTTCCATCGCCGCGCGGACTTCGGCTTCGTTAGCGTTAGGCGCAATCGTGGCGGCCGTCACGGTTGTGACGCCGGCGGCGAACACGGCAGCAAGCAGGATTTTCGAACGCATCTTGACCTCAGTGATCAATTCGAAATCGTAAACTGGCTGCGTGCCGCGAAGCACAACAGTTACGAGACGTCAGCTTTGGGTTAAGCCGAGTTATGAGCTTGAGTGTTCGGTCTGAATTCTCAGAGTCTGAAGAACTTCAACTGAAGACGCTCACTGACAAACTCGGCTTAACTCCAAGCAGAGTACTCAGAACTCTTTCTGTAGTTAGCCGGCAAGTTTGAACGTCACACCCACGTTCAGCGTCGCCGCCCCCGCACCCGCATCGCCATAAAGTGCCATCTTCGGCGTCATGAAATACCGCGCGCCGACGCGCCCAACGAAGTAGATCCCACTGTTGTATGAACCAGTGTACGGCGTGTCGACGATCAAATATCCAAGTCCGAGTCCCACGAACGGATCGAACTTGCTGTTGTTCTGAATCTTGATGTGATAGTTCGCTGTGGCCGCGATTGGGATGTATGTGAAGTCGTAGTCCGCGCCAGTGAACGTGTCATTGTAGTTGTACCAATCGGCGCTCACGCCGATGCCAAGGACGCCGTCGCCCATGTCAGGTAGCGCTTTGAGCCCGCGTTCGAAGCGTCCACCGATCGCGAAGCTCGCCGCGCCGATACCGCCGAGTCCCAGCGTCGGCCCCACATCCATCTGCCCGACGTTGAACGCCCTCGCCGTCGACGACGCTGTTGTCGTTTGAGCGACCCCCTCGTGCGCGGCGACAACCGATGCGAGCACCGCCACCATCAAGCGCGCGTTTCTCATTGCCCTTCCTCCTCATGAAGTAGCCGGATGCGGGCAGCGAGAGCTGCCGCCAGCCAGGTGATTCCGTGGCCACCACGCATTGCGCGAAAAGCGGGCGCTAGCTCTCATTTGTCGCAGTCTCGAAATCGGAGTGCAGATGGCAGAGCGGCGCGTGTCGCGACGCGAGGTAGCAAAGTGGCTGGCGCTCAGTGGAGCCGCAGCCGCCTGTGGTCGCGTGGTGCCCCGCGCCGCGGGGCTGGCACCACGGTCGTACCGGCGCCTGGCACCCGTGCACGTCGCGGCCAGCCGGGTGATTCGTGAGGTCGTTGGACTGCGGCCGTTCCGGCGCAGTGGCTTCCGCGTGGAGGGCGAATCGTTAGGCGACAAGCTTGTGATTCACAACTACGGACACGGAGGCGGCGGCGTCTCGCTCTCCTGGGGCACCGCGCATCTCGCCGTCGAACGTGCCATGGAAACGCCGCATCGCCGGTGTGCCGTGATAGGCTGCGGCGCAGTGGGGCTGGCAACGGCTCGGTTGCTGCAGGACCGCGGGTTTGCCGTGACGATTTACGCGCGCGACCTGCCTCCGAACACCACGTCGAACATCGCGGGCGCGCAGTGGATGCCAACCACCGTCGTCGATAACGATCGCCGGACTGCGGCGTTTGACGACCAGTTCATACGCGCCTCTCGGTTTGCATTTCGGCATTTCCAGCTGCTCGTGCAGCCGAAGTACGGCGTCAGCTGGCGTGAGAATTATTTCCTCTCGCAGACGCCCCGGCGGCCCACCACCGGTGAACGCGCGCTCGTCGAAGACATCATTCCGCTGCTGGATCTCGGACCTAACGAGCATCCATTCTCCGGGTTGCACGCGGCTCGTATGCTGACGATGCACATCGAGCCATCGATTTATCTCACGGCGCTCCTGACCGACTTCCGCACCTTCGGTGGCCGCATAGTCGTGCACAATTTCCCAACCGCTGAATCGCTAGGTCAGCTCAGCGAGCCACTCATCATCAACTGCACGGGACTCGGCGCGGCGACGCTTTTTGGCGACAGCGAAATGCTCCCCATCAAAGGGCAACTCCTGGTGCTCGTCCCCCAGCCGGAGGTCGATTACATCACGATTGGACCCGGCGCCGGCGGCCTCTATATGATGCCTCGGCAGGACGGCATTGTCCTCGGCGGCACTTTCGAGCGTGGCGTTGACACCATGCAACCCGATCCGGCACAAACACAACGAATCCTGCAAGGGAACCAGGCGCTGTTCGACGCCATGCGCTAACTCAAGCCGCCAATGGTCATCATCGCTGTGCTCATCGCGCTGCAACCGGCGGCGCCGCGCCTGGCCGCCGATCTACGACCAGGTCTGGAACTGCACTACACATCGCAATCGCGCGAAACTCCCGGGTGGGTCATAGACAGCGTGATGCGAGGAGAGCAGCAGATGCCAGGCGCCGATTGTGCACGCTTCTTCATGCGGCGTTCGCCGCAACAACCGTCAAGTGAAACACGTTTGTGCGTGGCCCGCGACACTCTCTATGGCTGGGATGCGCGCCGGAGTTCGTGGATCGCTCAGCGTCCTGTGGGCCCGCGCATGACGCTGGGTTTGCCGCGTACGAATGGGGATACGGTGCGCTACATGACAGGCGACACGAGTTACGAGACGATTTCCGACGTACGCCTGCAAGTCGTCGCTACGACGGTGCTTACGGTGGATTCGTTGGGCCAACCGCGACGCCGGTTGCGCGAGCGCTACGCACTTTCCCTGGCGACAGCGACGGGTGGCATCTTCGAAACGCCGGATCCCGTGACCGGCGCGTGGCGCGTCGAGCAAGCCTTTGAGCTAACGCGACTCACCACGCCCCATTATCGTTAGGCACGGTCCCTGCAACATGTCAGTGTTTCGATGACGGACTGCGCCGTTTGCGGGGTCTTCCGCTTGACAGTGAACCCCAGGCGGTTGCAAGTCTGCCTTCTTGAAATTCTCCCAAGTCTCTCGAGTTATGTCCATGCGTAATGCCGTCGCCCTCGCCCTGGCTGGTTCGGCACTCATTCTCGTCGCGTGCGGTGGCGACGATGAACCGACTCCTCCCAGCGTGTCCTTCACGTTGTCGGTCACGCCGACGACGCTCTCGATTCAGGCGGGCGCCAGTGGCGGGCTGAATATCACCATCGCACGCAGCGGCGGTTTCGATGGAGCGGTGTCGGTCACTGCGGAGGGCTTACCCGCGGGTGTGACTGCGTCGGCACTATCCATTGCGGCCGGAGCAACAACCGGCACACTGACGCTGTCGGCTGCCGCGAGCGCCACCGCCGGAACGTCAAACGTGACGATTCGCGCGACGGGCTCGGGTGCGAGCGCGCAGACCACGACGGTCGCGCTGACTATTACTGCGGCGCCCGGTTTCACATTGGCGTTGACGCCAGCGACGCTGAGCATTGTGTCGGGTCAATCGGGGAGCACGACGGCGAACATCACACGCGTTGGCGGCTTCACCGGGGCAGTGAACCTAACGAGCAGCGGTGCGCCGACTGGCATCACAGTGGCCTTCACGCCCGCAAGTGTGACCGGCGGTTCCGCGGCGATCGCCGTAAATGTGGGCGCATCGGTCGCGGCGGGAGCGTACACGATCACAATTTCAGGCAGTGGTACCGGCGTCTCGAACCAGACGGCCACGCTCACCGTGACGGTGACGGCGCCGGTGATACCAACGATTGCCCTGGCGCTGAACCCGGCGACACTGAGTGTGCAACAGGGGGCGCAGGGGACGAGTGCCCTAACGATCACCCGCACGAACTTTACGGGCGCGGTCGCATTGGCCGCCACCGGCGCTCCGACGGGCGTGACCGTGAGCTTCAACCCGGCGAGCGTGACCGCGACGACGTCGACTGTCACGGTCGACGTGGGCGGTACGGCGGCGCTTGGGAATCACACAATCACGATTACCGGCACCGGGACTGGCGTGGCGAACGCGGTGGCGACGCTAACGCTGACCGTAACCGCGCCGCCGGCTTCGGGCATCGCGCTGGCGCTGGCACCCGCCGCACTCTCGATCGCCGCGGGCGCGTCCGGGACGTCAGACCTAACGATTACACGCACCAACTTCGCCGGTTCGGTGGCCCTCGCGGCGAGCGGCGCACCGGCTGGAATGACTGTCACGATCAACCCCGCAAGCACAACCACGAATGCAGCCACGATCACGGTTGACGTGGGTGCCGCGGTCGCGCCAGCCAACTATCCGGTGACGATCACCGGCAGCGGAACCGGCATCTCCAACGCCACCGCCACGCTCACGGTGACGGTTACTGCACCGACGCCGGCGATCTCGATCGCCGTGACACCGGCAACGCTGTCGATCCAGGCCGGGGCGTCGGGAACCACGAACCTCGCGCTGACTCGCACAAACTTCACGGGAGACGTAACCCTAACGAGTACTGGTGCGCCGGCTGGCATGACGGTCGCGTTCAACCCGGCGACCTTGACCGGGGCAACGCTTGCCTCAACAGTGACGGTGACCGTTGGCGCCGCGGTGGCCGCCGGCACGCATAACGTTACGCTGCAGGCGGCGGGAACCGGCGTGACGAGCTCCACGATCCAGCTGCAGGTCACGGTTACAGCCGCGGCGGGGTCGATCACCCTAACGACGACGCCGGCGACGCTGAGCGTTGTGCAGGGCGCGTCCGGTCAAGTCACACTGAACATCGCGCGCACCAACTTCGTCGGCACCGTGAACCTCACGAGCAGCGGTGAACCGGCGGGCGTCACGGTGTCGTTCAACCCCGCCAGTACTACTACCAACTCTTCGACAGTCACGCTCAACGTCGGCGGGAGCGTGATACCTGGCACGTACCAAATCACCGTGACTGGGGCCGGTACCGGCATCACCAACGCCACAGTGAACGTGAGCCTAACGGTGACGCAGAGTGGCGGCGGCAGCGGCAACGTGACACTCACATTCTGCCAGCAGTCTGGCATTCCATTGTGGGTCGGCTACTCGAGCAATGGCGGCGCATGGACGCAAGCGACGGGCACCAACAACGTCTACAGCTTCAACATCACAACGCGCGGTATCGTCGCGTACGTGTTGCCGTCGGGAACCACGACGCAGCTGAATGTCATCTATGGAACGCAGGCTGAGCTCACCGCGCGCGGCGCGAGCCTCTGTCTGTCCACGGCCGCACTGAAGACGATCAATGTGACCGTGAACGGCGTAAGCGCTGGTGAGATCGGAAATGTCTCGATGAGCGGCGGTGGCGGTGCCGTGATCGGCGGCATTGGTTCCAATGTGGTGCAGCTGCAGAACGTGCTCGACGGCCCGCGTGATCTCATCGGCGTGAGAGGGGCTTTAGCTGGTGCTGCGATCACGCCGAACTCGATCGTCATTCAGCGCGACTTGAACCTGCCTAACAACGGGAACGCGACCGTCGATTTTGCTACCGGCGTCGCTCCGCTGAGCCGCACGGTCACAATCGCCAATCTTGGCGCGCAGGAAGCGACGTTCCTCGGCAACTTCCTGTCGAAGAACTTTACGTCTGCCAACCTGTCGTTGAGCGCGGGCGGGACCACCCTGACGCGCACCTGGTTCGGAGTCCCGGATGCGAACACGGTAGCCGGGGACTTCCACACGCAGACCGTCCTCGCGATGAACGCTGGTCAGACCTCTGCCTTCCCCTCGCGCGCGATGGTTGTGTGGAACAGGCTCGCGACGAATCAGACGCTCACGCTGCCTGACGCGATCAGCACGTCCCCAACGGTTACGGTGGCGAGCAACACTCCGTACGCGACGATCAACTCGAGCTGGACGGTCCAGAACCCGTACAACCAATTCTGGACACTGTCGTTCAGTCCGACGAGCAACTCACCATCAGCCATCGTCACCGGCTCGACGGCGTACTTCGGTGCCGGTCCGGTCCAACTCAACATTCCGAATTTTGGCAGCAGCTTCAACGCTGCTCACGGCTTGCAGGCTGGCGTGGCGTTGACGTGGATGTTCACCGGGAACGGCGGGACGATCGGTCTTGGCGGGCCGGCGGAAGGCGCCAATCAGGTGTTCGCGACCGTCGGAGGGACAATTACGCCGTAGCGTTAGGCAACCGCTGGTCGCTCCAGGCGATCAGCGGCCCGCAACAACCTGAGGGCGGCCGCGAGCACGCAATGCTCCGGCCGCTTTCAGTATCATCCACACTTCAAAATGGCC
>JBFMFA010000051.1:0-11008 GCA_040753195.1 Gemmatimonadota bacterium
CGAGGTCGTTAGGGCCGCAGCGAAGACGGCCAGGGAGCGGCTTGTCATGTGACTTCCTCAGCTCCGTCCAGGTGCAACTCCGCCAGCCAGCGATGTACCGTGCGGCGACTCACGCCGGCGGCACGCGCGGCCTGCGAGACGTTCCCGCCGTGCGTCTCCAGCAACTGTCGCACATACATGGCGCGGAATTCGCGCGTTGCGCGCGCTTCGGCGCGGCGATAGACCAGCCCATCCTCCCTCGAGCGCTCGGACCGAACCGGCCGCTCGCCCCGCAGCGACGCTGGCAGCTGCGCGGCGGCAATGATCCCCGTCGTATCCATGATCACCAGGCGCTGCACGAGATTGCGCAGTTCGCGCACATTCCCTGGCCAACTGTGTCGCGACAGAACCTGCCAGGCGTCCGGTACGATGCGGGGCACCGGGCGCCCGAGACTCAATGCGAACTCTGATGCGAAGGCGGTCGTCAGGATCATGAGATCACCGTCGCGCGAGCGCAGCGGCGGCACGGCGAGCGGTACGACTTCAAGGCGATAGTACAAGTCCTCGCGGAAAGCGCCGCCGCGCACAGCCGCGGCCAGATCGCGATGCGTCGCCGCGATAATACGGAGGTCGAGCGGGATCGTACGGGCTTCGCCTAACGGGCGGACCTGACGCTGCTCCAGAACCCGTAGAAGTTTTGCCTGTAACGCTGGTGGAAGCTCCGCGATCTCATCGAGAAACACCGTACCGCCTTGCGCGTGCACCAGCAGGCCTTCGCGTCGCTGGACGGCCCCGGTAAAAGCCCCCCGTGAATGTCCGAACAACTCACTTTCCAGCAGACCTTCAGGGAGCGCGGTACAATCCACCGTGATGAAAGGCCGCTCGCGCCGGGCGCTCAGCTCATGGATGCTGCGCGCGACCAGCTCTTTGCCAGTGCCGCTCTCGCCGGTGATAAGCACGCTCGCCTCTGTCGGCGCCACGCGTTGAATCTCCGCCACAAGGCGTTTCATCACGACGCTGGAACCGAGAATCTTCGCCAACGTGTCACTCTGCGCTGCACGCTCGCGCAGGGTTTGGTTCTCCACCGTGAGCTTGCGAAAGCGGCAGGCACGATCGACACTGATCAGCAGCTGCTCTGCCGTAAACGGCTTGGTGATGTAGTCAAAGGCCCCCTCCCGGATCGCCTGAATCGCCGAGGCGATGCTCGCGTACGCCGTTGTCAAAATGACCGGACGCTCTGGCGCATCGGCGAGCGACGCAACGAGAAGCGTCATTCCATCCGCGTCCGGCATGCGGATGTCGCTCACCACCACGTCGGGTGCCCAGGCGGCCGCTTCTTCGCGGAAGCGTAGCGGTTCGGACAGAGTGCGGCATTCGTAATGCTCTGTGCGGAGAATGCGCTCGATATTTTCGAGCATCGCCGGCTCGTCGTCGATGATGAGCACGCGGCACGCCATCACTCGCGCTCCGTCACGTTAGGCAGCGTCACGGCAAACGATGCTCCGCCTTGGGGCGGCAGCTCCAGCGTCAACCGACCCCCCAGCCGTTCGACGATTGAACGACAGACGGTCAGACCGAGGCCCGTCCCATGCCCTTCCGATTTCGTCGTGAAGAATGGTTCGAAAACCCGCTCGCGCAGGGACACAGGAATGCCGGGACCATTGTCGCTCACGCGCAACTCGGCGCTGGCGTTCTCGGCGTCGTATCGCAGGCTGATGGTAACTTCTCCGCCGGCTGGGGTCGCATCGGCGGCGTTCGTGAGGAGGTTGATCAGCACCGTCTGAATCGCGGTTGCATTGGTTGTCATCCACAGCGCGCGACCGTCGATATCCCGTGTCAACCGCAGTTTGCGCATAACGAGTGTCCGCTCGTACAGGCCCGTCACGTGCTCAACGCAGGCACGCACATCCACACGCATTACGGACTGATCATCATCGCGCGCGAATCGCAGCAAGCCGGTCGTCACCTCGGAGAGGCGGATTACGTGCGCCGCCAAGACTCCGAGATCGCGCAATAACGCGCCGCGGTCCCCCGCCTCCTGCGCATCGCGCTGCATACACTCGATGCGGTTGCCGATGATCGCGAGCGGAGTGTTGATCTCGTGCGCCAGACCCGCCGTTAGCACACTCACTGCGGCAAGTCGCTCGGAGCGGCGCAGCTGCTCCTCGATTTTGCGCTGGAGACGCGCGTCTCGGAAAATATATGAAGTGCCGCGCGCCACATGATGCGCGTCTGGAGGGCGTGTGGCGGTGAGGGTCACCGGTATCAAAGCGCCGTCGCGTGCAAATCGTTCGGTGGCGTAGTTCACAACTTCGCCCGCCATATTCAACTCGCGCTCCAGGAAGCTCAGCTCCCGTTCCGCACCAACGTCGCGTGGGCCGATCAATGTTTCCAGACGCTCACCGATCGCGCGTTCCGCCGCGTAGCCAAACAATCGCTCGGCCCCGCGGTTCCATGCCGCCACCTTTCCGCTCGCGTCTGTGCTCACGATGGCGTCTGCCGAGTGCTTCAATAGCTCGGCGAAGTCTGCGCGCGTTTGTTCGAGTAGCTGCGTCCGTTCTGCCACCAGTTGCTCGAGTTGCTGCCTGCTGTCGGCGATGGTGTGCGCCATTGTGCGAAAATCTCGCGCGAGATCTTCCAGCTCATCATTCGTGTCCACCTGAATCGTCGGAGCATTGCCGGTGCGCGTGAGGGTTTGAGCAGCCGCTCGCAAGCGCAGAATCGGTCCGGTGAACTGGAAGGCGGCGAGGATAGCGCCACCGAGCACCAGCATGACCACCACACCTCCACCCCCGGCCATTTGCATAACGAATCGCTGTGCGGGTGCGACGATTGTCTCTCGAGGCACGGCGTAATAGAGGGTGAGCGCCGCTGCGCTCGCGTCATCGAGCTGAAGCGGTCGGTAACTGATCAATGTGCCGTCCGGTGCGACCATGTGGCCGCTTCCACCACTGAGCATCGTCCGGACAACGAGCTGAGGAAAGTCACTTGCAAGCGTCTCTGCCTCGCGACTCGCGAGCAGGCTCGACCAGTGCCGTTTGCGTTGGGAGTGATACAAAAACAGCCCTTCGCGGTCGACGAGCCCCACGACACTGACAGGTGCCAGCGTGTCACGATTGATGTGTTCAAAGAGTGCCGCTGCCTGCAGCTCTCCGACGACGACACCTAACGGTTCGCCGTCGCTGTCATGGAGCGGAAGAATGATCGCCAGCGCCGCGATGGTAGCCCCTTTGTCGTTAGGACCACTGACACCACGCAACTCGATCGGAATCACGAGTTTTTCGTCGGGCTTGAGCGCCTCGGCGCGCCACGCGTAATACAGGCCCGACTCGTCGTCGCCGCGGCCCGGCCAGTTTGACATCCGGCTGCGGGCTGTGAGTAACTGCTCCCCGTCGGCGCGGAAAATTCGCACCTGGTAAAGAGCGGGTTCGGTATCGAGCAATCGTGAGGCAAAATCCTGTGCACGTGCCAGGTTGGCCGGCGTATCTCCTCCCCCCACGACCAGCGGCGCAAAGACGAAGCGCGCCAGGTACACGACGTGGTTCTGGGCCGCAGAGAGTGATCTGGCAGTGTGTGCCTCTGCGATGCGCAGGCGGTAATCGAGCATGTCGGCCGCAGCGGTCCGCATCTGCCGCAGTGTTTCGCGAGTCCCGAGCAGCGATGTGATGCCGAGCGGGAGCAGCGCGGCGGCGACGAACGCGATGACGAGCTTTCGCCGAATGGACAGCCGTGGAAAAACCTTATTCAGGTTCACCATGGCTTTCACTCACCATTTGCGCGTGAGAACTGTTCACGTGTCAATCATCGCCGCGCCTCCACCTGCGCGTATCGGCGTTTACCCGGCTCCGTGTCGGCGAGCCCCCGACACGTGTGCCTACGCGAGCGTTGCGGTGGAGGCGCTGGAGCGCCGCACCTAACAAGCGCTTAGCAGAATCGCGACCGGTTCCACGACGCCGCGCCGGCCCAGCGTCTTCCGGTTGTTCGTCTGCCTTGGGAATAAGCGACGTCGCTCCGACCATCCCCATCCGGGCCGATGGCGCCATGGCGCCAGATATAACGGAAATCTCCGAAACGTCGGCCGGAGACGGAAACGGGCCTAACGACGGATCCGGTACAACGTTACGTGGTCGACGTCGTCCTCACCCAGGGTTGCACCGATCACGTAGTCCGCGCCGGCCTCGAACAGCATGAAGCGAGCGGGTGTTTGCACGTCTGCACGCCAGCGACCGTCACTGTCAAAGACGCTCCAGCGGAGCGAGCGCTGTGGACGACGGTAGGGCGGCGGGCCGAGCATGTTGTTGCTGCGATCGAACTCACTGACCCACAGCTGCCCGTTCGTTGCCAACACAAGGCGGGTGAAGAGCGGAGCGTGCGAGGCGAACTGTGTTAGGCGATTTGATTCTTCAATGCCGCGGATTACCTCGGGGCGTGCCCCCTTGTTTGCCGCGATGTGCGCTTCGCGAAAGAATCGGCGGTCATCCTCGCTAATCTCTTTGCGCTCCATGGTCCCGCGGATGAAAAGAGTTGGCTGACCGTTCGGGCCGAAGCAATCGAAGGCAAAGCGGTTGCTCACGCCGGCGCACATTCGGTCACTGTTGGCCGCGACAACGCCCAAGGCTCCGTATACCTCAATCATCGGCCTCGGCCCACGGCGCGCGACAGGTTCCACTGCGAAAAATCGCAGCACGCGTTCGTGTCGGGCACCATCAGGGCTCTCGCGCCAGATGATCTGATGGATCGTGGCCTCTGGCGACGTTGTAGGCTCGAGTGCCTGAACTAGGGCATTCCCAGCTCTATCGAACGCAAGTCTCGACGGACTGCTAAGCGCCTCTGGAGGTCTGGGTCTTTGCAGGCTCCGCACAAGATCGCCGCTTGGACCGAAGAGCTGTGCGCGGCCGCTGTTGTCGATCCCTATTAACGTGTCAGCGGACCGGAGCAGTCTCCACAGAACGGGGTTGAATTCGCCCGGGCCTTGTCCATTGCGACCTAACGAGCGAACGAAACGACCATCTTCCGAGAAGATGCGGATTTCACTGGGCAGCCGGTTCGCCACGGATATGCGACCGTCGCTCAAGCGCGCGACGCCCATGATTTCGGCAAACGACTGGGGGCCTTCGGCAGCTCCGCGACCGATTTCCAGTGCCATCTCAAGTGTCCAGCGCTCGAGCGGCGCGGAGCCACGACTGTAATTCACAACGCGAATGCCGGCGCTGTCCGTGACTTGCTGCGCCGCGGCAGAGACTGCGCAGACAAGCGCCATCGAGAGTTGACACGTTCGGCTCATACAACGCTCCTCGACCGGGCTCGGTCTACCATTCTTGCGGCCCTCACCCCAGTATCCGCCCGACTCGAATCCCGTGCAATGACCTCTCAGTCAGACGACGACATCGCCAAAGCGCGATTCCGACGGACGCTGATCCGCGTAATGAGCATGCAACTGTTCGCGCTGCTCGTGCTCGGCCTTTTGCAGCTGCGCTATGGTCGCTAAGCCGCCGCAATGACCTGGATCGACTGGCTCATCGTCGCTGTTTATCTCGCCTACGTCGTAACAGACGGCGTTAGGCGCGCCAAAGGGACGAAAGAGATCGAAGGGTACTTTCTCGCCAACCGCAACCTGCCGTGGTGGGCGGTAGGTCTTTCGGTCATGGCGACCCAGCTTTCCGCCATCACGATGGTGGGAACGACCGGCCAGGGCGCGACCGATGGCATGCGCTTCATCCAGTTTTATTTCGGGCTGCCGATCGCGATGGTCATCCTCGGCGTGACGCTCGTGCCGTTTCTGCATCGCGCCAAGGTTTTTACGGCGTATGAGTATCTTGAACGTCGCTTCGACGCCAAGACGCGGTCCCTAACGAGCTTCCTGTTCCTCGTGTCGCGCGCCATGTCGTGCGGCGCCATCATCTCGGCGCCGGGCGTCGTATTCTCCGCGATCTTCGGCTGGGACCACGTCTGGTCGGTTGCGCTGATGGGGATTCCGACGGTCGTCTACACGATGGTCGGCGGGGTGCAAGCCGTCACGTGGGCGGATGTCAAACAGATGGTGCTTATCGTCAGCGCGCTGCTGCTCATCGTGATCGTGCTGCTCGCGAAACTCCCGGTGGGACCTAACGAGGCGCTCAGCATCGCCGGTGCGGCGGGCCGGATGCGCACGTTCGACTTCAGCTTCAACGTCAACGAGACGTACACCTTCTGGTCGGGCCTCATCGGCGGGACTTTCCTGGCGCTGTCGTACTTCGGCACCGATCAGAGTCAGGCGCAACGCTACCTCACGGCGCGATCCGTCGATGAGGCGCGCAGCGCGCTGCTCATGAGTGCGTACTGGAAGATCCCGCTGCAGGCGCTGATTCTCCTCATCGGTATTCTGGTTTTCGTGTTCTACGTCTACCACACGCCGCCGCTGCTGTACAATCCGGCGCACGAACGTAGCGCCCGCGCTGCCGACAGCGTGGCGTATGCCGGGCTGGAGTCGCGCTACGCGTCGGCACTGGCGGAGCGCCGACTCGCTGCGCAACGCGTCGCGGAAGCGCCGAACGCCGCAGCGAAAGACGCATTTCGTGCCAGCGAAGCGACGGTGGCCGGCGTGCGCAGTGACGCGCAGGACCTCGCGGCGCGCGTAACCGGCGAGCCGGGGCGGGACGTCAACTACATCATGCCGTTCTTCGTGCTCACGGCACTCCCGTTAGGCTTTGCCGGCATTTTCATCGCGGCGCTCATGGCCGCGGCGATGTCCAGCATCGCGGCGGAGTTGAACTCACTCTCGACCGCGACCGTCATCGACTTCTACAAGCGCTGGTACCGTCCGCAGGCCAGCGATGCGCATTACCTCCTGGTCTCCAAGATCGCTACGGGCTTCTGGGGTCTGTTCGCCTGCGCGGTGGCTGTGTACGCGGCAACGTTAGGCTCGCTCATCGAAGTCGTGAATCGCTTTGGCTCCTTTTTTTACGGTTCCATCCTCGGAGTCTTTCTGCTCGCCATGACGCGCCGCGCAACGCACGTGGGCGCGTTTGTTGGGCTCATCGCCGGAATGGGCGTGGTGGCCACCGTATCGTTCCGGGCGCCATCGGTGTCATTCTTGTGGCACAACGTGATTGGTGCCGTAACCGTGGTGATCGTGGGACTCGCGCTGAGCCTGGGCGGGAAGGCTTCAGAGACCCGTTAGGCGAGATTCCCGTTGCGCGTCGCGCCGGGAAATGTGACTTTTGCCATATGACGGCGCCTGCCACTCCTCCGGCACCAGCTGGTTCTCAGCCGCCCGCAGCGTCCGACGCGGGCACGACCGGCAAGCTGCCGCGTTCGATGCTGTGCGAAAACGCCACCACCAAGCGCGATCTGGATGTGCGCGAGATCGCCAACGCGGTCGTCGAGTCCAAAGGCACCCTCTGGGTGGACATCGATAGCAATAACCGCGCTCAGGTCGCCTTGCTCGACAAGATCTTCAAGTTCCACCACTTGTCGATCGAGGACGTGCTCAATCCCAACAGCCGCGCCAAGGTGGAAGAGTACGACGGGTATCTGTTCGTGATCATCCGGGCCGTTCGCTTCGTGGAACACACCGAGGATCCATACGATCTCGAAACGGTGAACCTCGCGCTGTTCATCGGGCGCAACTACCTCGTCACGTGCCACGCGGGTCGCGTGGCGCCGGTCGACCACATTCACGAACTGAGCGCTCGATCTCCCGATCTGGTAAGTCGCGGCCCGGCGCGGCTCGCGCACCAGATCATGGACGTGGCCGTCGATGCGTACTTCCCGATCCTCGACCGCGTTGACGTTTTCATCGACAATCTCGAGGAGCGCGTCTTCGAGCGGTTCAACGAGAGCTCGTTGCGCGACATCTTCGCCGTCAAACGCCTAACGCTTTCACTTCGGCGCTACCTGACGCCGCATCGGGAAATCTTCAACGTGCTTTCGTATCGGCCCAGCGCGCTGTTACCGGCCGACGTACAGGTGTATTTTCGCGACATCTACGACCACATGCTGCGGATTATCGATTCGCTCGATGCCTATCGCGACCTGCTGAGCAGCACGCTTGAGAGCTACCTGTCGCAGGTTTCCAATCGCATGGGCCGCATCACGCAAGGTCTGACGATCGTCGCCACGTTGAGTGTACCGTTTGTCGTCGTCAGCGGAATCTACGGAATGAACTTCGAACGCATTCCGTTGGCCCACCACCCATGGGGCTTCGTGATCATCGGTGGCATCCAGCTCGCGTTAGGTATCGGTCTCGTCGCCCTGTTGAAGCTGCGCCGGTGGCTGTGAACGCGGACTCCGCGCGTTAGGCCAACTCAGGGAATCCGCACGCGCCAGACGCTGAGCGCCAACTCCGCGACGAGCGCAAAGAGCGCGATCCCTAACGGCCACCGATATAGCTCCGCGTACTGCACGTACGACCGCGTCTGGACCGGCGTCCGTTCGAGTCGATCGATCTCTTCGGTAATACGCGCCAGCGCCGCGGCGTCGCGAGCGCGGAAGTAACGACCACCGGTCGTTTGCGCGACGTCAGTAAGCAGCTCGTCGTCAATCTCCACGGGTCGGTTCTCATAACGCAGCCCGAACACACCGCGTCCAACCGGCACCGGAGCCATCCCTTCTGTTCCGACGCCGATCGTGTAGATGCGTATCCCGAATGCAGCGGCCGCCTGTGCCGCGGTCCGTGGGTCCATGGAGCCGCGATTGTTCACGCCGTCCGTCATCAATACCATCACTCGTGACCGACCGGGCGCATCGCGCAAGCGGTTCGCCGCCGTCGCGATCGCCGTCCCGATCGCGGTGCCGTCCTCGAGTTGGCCCGGCTGCAAATTGTCCACGGCCGCGAGCACAACGGCGTAATCAGTCGTTAGGGGCACTTGCGTGAGTGCTTCGCCCGAGAACGCCACGATGCCGATCCGATCACTCGAGCGCAGACGAATAAAGTCTTTGACTTTCGTGCGTGACACTTCCAACCGGTTCTGCGGCTGAAAGTCTTCTGCGAGCATAGAGCTCGAGATATCGAACGCGATGACGATGTCGATTCCTTCACTGCTCGAGCGCTGCATGCGGCCCGGTGCCCGCGGGCGTGCAAGAGCCACGACGAGACCGGCGAGCGCCAAATTGCGCAGCGTGAACAAGGTGCGTGGAATGCCACGCCCGGCGCGTGGGAGTGACTTCAGCAGTTCGACGCGCGAAAAGACAATGCCGTCTGGCCGCTCGCGCCGTAGCCGCCACCACCACCAGGCGGGGAGCGCCAGGAGGATGAAAAGCAGCCACGGGAACTCGAAATCGAAACGGATTGCGGGCAACGTGCCGTTCTGCGGTGAAGCGTCGTACGTTAATACACGGCGTGGCCTGCAGGATGCAAAACAGACAGGGGTTAGGGGTTAGGGGTTGGGGGTTAGGGCAGAATGCCCTCCCCGCGATTCACAGAACCGGAGCATTCTTCGCCTGATGCCAGCTTCGTACGCTGTCAGGATCCTCATTGCTGCCATCGCTTACGGGTCCGTAGGACTCGCATTCGGCGTCGTCTTGTCGTTCACAGCCGCCCGGCTGATCAGCGCGGCGTGGTCAGCGGCTGCCTTTGCGGGGGCAGCGCTTGCCGCCGCAATCGTGCACTACCTCGTAGCACGCACGCTCCAGCGCGGCGCGACGGACGATGTCAATGCCGAGCGCCGAGCCGCCGGAAAGACGCGCGAATACGCGCTTTTATTGGAAGGCTCTGAGGCAGTCCTGCTGGCGGCTGCGGACGGCCGCGTTGAAACAGCCAGTCCCAACGTGGAGCGCGTCCTGGGTTATGCTCCGGCCGCGCTACACGCGAAAAAGCTCACTGGCTTGATCCACGAGGACGACCTCGCGTCATGGCAGCGCTTCTTCTCGGACGTGTGCGAGCAGCGCGGGGTGGCGCGGCTTGGGAGCGCGGGCGCATCGGGGCGACCCGTCGACGACATCCGCACGCTGCGTATGCGCACCGGCGATGGGCGTTGGATCGCCGTGGAAATCGTCGCGACGAACCTGCTGGATGATCCCGTACTCAAGGGCGTGGCCATCGCGTTACGCGACGCGGCCCCGCTGCCGAGCGTGCCAACGCCGCCACCGCCGGCAACGCCCAGTACCGGCGTTGGCTCGTTAGGCCATGCCGAGACGCTGCGCGATCCGCTCACGCAACTCGCCACACGCGCGCTCCTCCGCGACCGAGCGGCGCACGCACTCATGCGTGCGCACCGTCAACAACTTCCGCTCGCCCTGCTGGTCCTCGAAGTCGACGAATACCGCTGCGACGGCGTCCTGGCGCCGCTGGACGTACTCCCCGAGCTGGTGCTGGCCACGGCGCAGCGCCTAACGGGCACTGTCCGTGACGTAGACTCCGTCGCGCGCCTCGAAGGAGCGCGCTTCGGGGTCCTGCTCGAGGATATGGCCGACGAGAGCAACTTCGTGCAGGTCGCTGAACGGCTGAACTCAGCGTTCTCGGCGCCGCTCACGCTGCGCGGCCGCGATTACCGCGCCACCATTTGCATTGGGATCGCGTCGGCGCTGCCGGAAGACGAAGTCGATGACGTGATGCGCCACGCCGACGTCGCACTACGGGCCGCGCGGCGCCGCGGACGTGGCACGTGTGAGCTGTTCGACCACCGCACGCACGCCGCCGCGCTGAAGCACCATGCCCTGGAGGGCGATCTTGCCCGCGCCATCGACAAGCGCGAACTGCAGCTCGTCTTTCAGCCGATCGTCATTCTGCGCACGCGCCGCATCGCCGGGGTCGAGGCGCTCGTTAGGTGGGAGCACCCCGAGCGCGGCGTGATTCCGCCATCGGCCTTCCTGACGGTCGCCGAAGAAACCGGATTGATCGTCCCGCTCGGTCGCTGGATGCTCTTTTCCGCGTGTGCGCAGGCGCGCGCCTGGCAGGAAGCCATCGGCCCGGAACGTTCGCTGACGATCTCGGTGAACATCACGCCGCGGCAGCTGCTGTCCCCCGGCTTCGTGCGCGACGTGTCCGACGCCCTTCACGAAAGCGGCATCGATCCGCAACGGCTCGTCCTCGAGCTGTCCGAAGGGGCAC
>JBFMFA010000052.1:0-10920 GCA_040753195.1 Gemmatimonadota bacterium
CGGTGACGTTTGCCACGTCAGGAGCGAACTCGCGCACGACGCATCTGTTCATCAACACTGCCGGTAACCGTTCCTTGGATGAGATCGGCTTTGCGCCGATTGGCCGTGTCATTCACGGCATGGGTGTCGTCGACTCGCTCTTCGCCGACTATGGCGACGCACCTCCGGCCGGCCAGGGACCCATACAAGACCGCATCCAGGCAGAAGGCAACGCCTATCTACAACGCGATTTCCCCAAGCTCGACTACATCCGCACGGCGCGGGTCGTGAGCGACACGCTCGGCAGCACGGCTCCTCGCGACACGAGTGCGCGTTAGGCACGTCGCCGGTCTTGCTGTCGTCGTTTTCGCTGGAGCCAACGTTGCGGGAGCGCAGCACGGACACGGCGTCAGCTGCGACAGCGTTTCCTGGTGCCTTGGCGGGAGTGCGGTCGGGCTGCTTACACATGTGCGCGCGCACGGCGGTCGCAACTTCTCCGAGGCGTATCTCACGCAGCCGATGCTGGCTGGAAGTGTTTCGTTAGGTTCCTTCCAGGCGATTGCGGTATACAACCTCGAGGGGTACACACTGCGTCGCGGCGAGCTGAGCCCGGGCGTCTACGGTGAAGGGTACATCGATCGACGGCACCCGCACACGCACCTGCATGAGCTGATGGTGGGCGGTCGAGCTTCGTTAGGTTCGACGCGCGTGTCTCTCTTTGCCGGCAAAGGGTTCGTCCCCTTTGGCACCGACGATCCAATGATGCGCCCGTTCGTGCGCTACCCGGCCAACCATCACCTCTCGCAGATCCTCGAGCGCGCGCAGATCGTGGGCGCGGCGCGGTTTGGTCGCGTCGCCCTCGAAGTTGCGACTTTTGGCGGCGACGAACCCGAAAGTGCCACCGACTGGCCCAATGAGGATCGTCTCTTCGACTCCTGGTCGGCCCGGGCGTCCCTGTACCCGCTTCGCTCGATTGAGGCGTCCGCAAGCGTTGCGCGAGTCAAATCACCTGAGTTCGCCGCAGGTTTTGGCTTAAACCAAAACAAACTCGCGGCATCGTTGCGCTTTTTCGGCGCACCTGATCAACGCCTGTCTTATGCGCTGATTGAGTGGGCGCGCACGGAAGAATGGCTCGGACCTGAAAAAGACCTCTGGTTTTTCGCCACCGCCCTTGCCGAAGGGACTGTAAACACCGTCGCCGGCGCGATTTCGGTCCGTCTCGAGAGGACGTCCCGTCCGGAGGAGCACCGTGACAAAACCCCTTTTCGGTCGGTTCGGCCACTGCTGGATTTCGGAATCGTGGGCCGCACTCGCTGGGATAACGTCACAGTCGGGTGGTCGCGTTCGCTTGGGCAGCACAATGACAGGGTTCAGGTGATACCGTTCGCCGAGGTGTCGATGAATCGAGCCCGCCCGCTCGAGCGTGTTGTGGTTGCCTCTCCAAGAGACGCGTTCGGCGGGTTGCGGCTCTTTTCGTTTTCAGCTGGTGTACGACTCGGCGCCGGTGCCCTACGCGCCCGCATGGGCCGCTACGGCGCGGGCGCCTAACTAGAGGAATGATCGTTGGATGATTAGACGCTTCGTTGCGCCGGCTGCGCTCGCGCTTATTGTCGCTGCATGCGGCGAATCCGACCCTGGCACCGGCCCCGGTCCGGACACGACGGATCCACTTACGCCCGTGGTGCTCTCAGTCGCTGGGCAGGGAGAGATCCTTTCGCGCTTCACAGCCGAAGTGTGGGTGCACGGCACGACCGCGTACACGACCACCTGGAGCTCGCGCAACGGGAACGTCGGCAACGCGCTGTACACGTGGGACGTCTCAGGCGACACACCGCGTCTGCGCGATTCCGTACTCGTCGATAGTGCTACCACGTTAGGCGATGTCCAGGCCACCGATGACGGGCGCTATCTCATTGTCGCCACCGAACTCGGTCCGGGATCGATCGTCATCTTTGACCTCGCTGATCCGTTCAAGCCCAGGCAAATCGCGCGGTTCACTTCTCCGAACATCACGCGTGGTGTGCATACAGCGGAAGTCGCTCGGGTTTCTGGACGCAACTACGCCTTCCTTTCGGTCAACAGCGGCACGAATCACCCCGCGCGATTGATCATCGTCGATTTGGGCGATCCGGCAAGTCCCCGTGAGGTGCTGGTGCGCGACCTTGGTCGTCCGTTCGTGCACGACGTCTTCGTGCGCAACGGCTTGCTCTTTACTGCCGAATGGAACGACGGCATGGGGATCTGGGATATCGGCGGCGGGGGTCGCGGCGGCACGCCACAGAACCCTGTGCGTATCTCCGTCATCCCCACCGTGAATGGCAAGGCGCACAACATCTACGTCTTCCCGGAATCGAATCAAGCGACGCGACGCTACGCATTCGTCGGTGAAGAAGGGCCGGCGAGCATCGGCAACACGGCGTCCGGCGACCTGCATGTCGTCGACATCTCGGACCTCACGCGGCCGATGGAAGTCGCCGCCTATCACGTGCCTAACGCCGGCGCGCACAACTTCACGATGGACGAGTCGCGCGGGTTGTTGTACGCCGCGTTCTATAACGGTGGCGTGCGCGTCATCGACGTGCGCGGCAACCTCGCCAACTGTACGGGCGAGCAGCGCATGAGCACAAACGACCTCCGCTGCGACCTCGAAAAGATGAACCTCGTTAGGGGCATTGGGTTGCTCGACCGCAATCGCCCGGTGTACATCTGGGGCGTGCACTTCGTCGGATCGCACGTTTATGCCTCCGACATGCTGAACGGGCTCTGGAAATTGAGGGGCGTTAGTCCCTAGAACCCTTGTGGGCGGCTGGCTGGTGCGCTTGCCCCGGTCTGCGTCGAGCACAAGGTTCTCCCCCCCATGCGGAAGCTGCTCGTTCTGCTCGGGATCCTCCTCGTCATCCATGTCGCGCTGCTCTTCATTCGCCCATCCGGGGCTGAAGAGCCGCTATCCGGCGATGCCCTCAACATCGGCATCGTCTTCGACGTCGGTGGGAGGGGCGACAAGTCCTTCAACGACGGCGCCTTCCTCGGCGCCGAACGCGCCGCCAAAGAACTGGGCGCACACATCCTATACATCGAGCCCGGCGAAGGCTCCGACCGTGAAGCGGGCCTGCGTCTTCTGGCTGCCCAGAGCCTCGATCTCGTCGTCGGCGTCGGCTTCATCTTCACGGACGACTTGACGCATCTCGCCGAAGAGTACCCTAACGTCAAATTCGCTGGCGTCGACTACGCCGTGCAGACCGATGCTCAAGGGAACGTCGTCCAACCGCCGCCAAACCTCGCTGCGCTGAAATTTCGCGAAGAACAGGGGTCGTTCCTTGTCGGCGCCCTTGCGGCCCTAACGAGCAAGACCAGCAAGGTCGGTTTTGTGGGCGGCATGGACTTCCCGCTCATTCACAAGTTCGAAGCAGGGTACAAAGCCGGCGTGAAAGCCGTCTGTCCGGACTGTACGATCACGGTGGGCTATGCCGGCGTCACACCCGAAGCGTTTCGCAACCCCGGCCGCGGTCAGGAGTTGGCGCTCAGTCAGTATCAGCAAGGCGTCGACGTCATTTTCCACGCCTCGGGCTCCACCGGACTCGGCGTGTTCGAAGCGGCGCGGCGGCAGAACAAGTTCGCCATCGGCGTTGACGCCGATCAATACACCGAAGCGCCGGGGTACATCCTCACATCGATGGTGAAAGGTGTCGACGCGGCGGTGTACGAAACCGTTAGGCGCGTCAAGGCAGGACAGTTTCAGGGCGGCATCTTCTCTTTTGGGCTCGCGGAGAACGGCGTTGGCTACGTGTACGACGCAAACAACCGCGCGCTCATCCCCGATTCCATTCGCGCGCGGCTCGAAGCGCTGAAGCAGGAGATCATCGCGGGTCGTATTCAGGTGCCGAGCACCCGCGAATGACGGCACCGGCACGCCTGACGCACGCGATCCGTGCCCAAGACATCCGCAAGACATTTGGTCCGGTCATCGCGAATGCGCGCGCCTCGCTGGATGTGACCTCCGGCGAAATTCACGCCGTCGTCGGCGAGAATGGCGCGGGCAAGTCCACGTTGATGCGGATGCTGGCGGGGATCTTTCCCCCTGACGACGGTCGGTTCGAGATCGAAGGCCGCGACGTCACCGGCTGGACGACCCGCGAAGCGATCGCCGCGGGCGTTGGTATGGTGCACCAGCACTTCATGCTCGTCCCGACGCTCACGGTCGCCGAGAACCTCATGCTCGGCCATGAGCTGCGTCGCGGCGTTAGGCTCGACCATCACGCCGCCGAACGCGCGGTGGTGGAGTTGGGCGAGCGCACGGGACTGGTCGTCGAGCCACGGCGCCTCGTGCACGACCTCACAGTCGGCGAAGCGCAGCGCGTCGAGATCCTCAAAGTGCTGTATCGCGGCGCCAAGATCCTCATTCTCGACGAACCAACAGCCGTGCTCTCGCCGCCTGAAGTGCAGGACTTCTGGCGTGTGCTGCGAAAGCTCAAGAGCGACGGCGGCACGGTCGTGCTCATCACGCACAAGCTCGACGAAGTGATGGAAATCTCCGACAACGTCACCGTCATGCGCGCCGGGGAGACCGTTGGCCGGCTCGCGACCCGCGATGCGAGTCCGGCGGCGATCGCCCGCATGATGGTGGGACGCGAGGTGGTTCTCGCCGCTGACCGAGTCGCGATAGGTACACCCAGCGCGGAATACGTCGCGCTGTCGCCGGATGCAAAGCCGCTCGGTGGAAGTGCCCTTACTGTCCGCAACCTGATAGTTCCGTCCTCGCGCAAAGCACGAGAGGTCGATGGCGTTTCGTTCGAGGTGCACGCCGGTGAGATTCTCGGCATCGCCGGCGTCGAGGGAAACGGCCAGACGGAACTGATCGAGGCGATCGCCGGGCTGCGTGAGCCGACGGCCGGGGAGATTGCGTTAGGCAACGTGCCGCTGACGCCGCTCTCCGTCCGCGCGCGCGCCGACGCCGGGCTGTCGCACATCCCCGAGGACCGCCATCGCCGCGGCCTCATTCTCGAATACACGGTCGCTGACAATCTCATTCTTGGCCAGCAGCATCGATTCTCCAAACGCGTGGTGCTCGACGCGCATCGCATCACCGATAATGCAGCGGCGCAGATCCGCGACTACGACATTCGGCCGCCTAACGCTGCGCTGACGGCTCGTGCCCTCTCCGGAGGGAATCAGCAAAAGATCGTGATCGCGCGCGAGATGGGGCGACGGTTTTCGGTGCTCCTCGCCTCGCAGCCAACCCGCGGCGTCGACGTGGGGGCGATCGAGTTCATCCACGCGCAGCTCATGGCCGCTCGTGATGGCGGCAAGGCGGTGCTGCTTGTGTCCGCTGACCTCGTCGAAGTCCTCGCGCTCGCCGATCGGATCGCCGTGATGTACGGGGGGCGTTTCGTCGCGGTCGTCCCCCGACGCGAAGCCTCGGCAGAAAAACTCGGGCCATATATGACGGGCGCGGTAGGAGGCGCGGCATGAAAGAGAAGCTGCTGCCAACACTCATCGCGCTTGCCATCGCCGCCATCATCGGTGACATCCTGATCCTGAGTTTCGGTCAGTCACCGGGTGCTGTGTACCGATTGCTGATCGACGGCACCTGGGGGAATGCCTACGGCTTCGGCCAGGTCTTGTACAAGGCAACGACGCTGGTGTTCACCGGGCTCGCCGTCACGTTAGGCTTGCGCGCAGGTCTCTTCAACATCGGCGCCGAGGGACAGCTCGCGTTCGGCGGCTTCGCCGCCGCCATGGCGGGGCTGTGGCTGCCGGCCGGAACGCCCGCGATCGTCGCCGTCCCGCTGTGCATTGCCGCCGCGGCGTTAGGTGGCGGACTTGTGGGCGCGGTCCCGGGAGCGCTCAAGGCGCGCTTTGGCGCCAGTGAAGTGATCGTCACGATCATGCTCAACTTCATCGTTCTGGCGTTCCTGAACTGGATCGTGGCGACGAAGCTGCACGTCGGCGAGCTGCTCCACACGCCGAGCATGAATGCCGGTGGTGTGCCGCGTGTGTCTGACGTGATCCCGGCGTTTCACGGGTCCGCGGCAAACTCGATCATTCTCCTCGCGTTGGCGGCTGCATTATTCGCAGGCTGGTACTTATTCAGGACCCGCGAAGGGTACGAACTGCGCGCCGTGGGCCTGCAGCCCCCGGCCGCTGAATACGGCGGGGTCAAGGTGGGGCGCGTTTGGCTCCGCACGCTCGTATTCGCCGGTGCGCTCGCTGGGCTCGGCGGAACCAACTATGTGCTCGGCTACAAGCAGTACTACGAAGAAGGTTTCGCTGCCGGCGCCGGGTATCTCGGCATCGCCGTTGCCCTCGTGGGCCGCAACCACCCGTTAGGTGTGCTGTTTGCCGCGCTGCTCTTCGCGACGCTCTCGCAAGGCGGCCTGGCTGTGAACGCGGTGGTTCCGAAGCAAATGGTCGAAGTCCTGACGGCAGTGGTGATCATCGCGGTCGCCGCATCGGTCCCCGAAGTGCAACGGCTGCTGCGCATCACGAGCAAGCCCGCATGATTTTCCTGGCGTTCCTCGCCCAGACGTTGCGCATCGCGACGCCGTATCTCCTCGCCGCGTCCGGCGGCGTGTTATCTGAACGGTCGGGCATTGTGGCACTCGCGCTGGAAGGTTGGATGCTCGTTGGTGCCTTCTGCGCGGCGCTTGGCTCCTTCTATTCGGGGTCGCCATGGGTCGGTGTCCTTGCCGGCGTCGCCGGCGGTGTACTCGCCGCCGCGTTGCATGCGTGGACGACCATTCGCTATCGCGCCGACCAGGTCGTCATCGGTATTGCGGTTAATTTGCTGGCGATCGGTGTCACGCGGTTCTTCCTGCGGCTCGCGTTCGACAGCTCCTCGAATTCACCGCGGGTGCCAGGGTTCGATTGGTTCGCGGGAACCGCAGTTGGGAGCGGCGGTTCATCAAGTGGGCTGTTTGCATCGCTGCTCAACCCACTGATTCTGTTTGCGATCGTGGCGCTACTAGGCGTGGCGTGGGTGCTGGACCATACGCCATTTGGCCTGCGCGTGCGCGCCGTTGGAGAAAAGCCGGAGGCGGCGACGTCGGTTGGCGTTAGGGTGACCCACGTGCGCTGGTGGGGCGTCCTTGGCGCTGGAGCGTTGACGTCACTTGGGGGCGTGTATCTCGCGCTGGATCAACATCAGTTCACGGACGGCATGACGGCGGGACGCGGGTTCATTGCGTTGGCCGCTGTAATATTCGGCAACTGGAAACCGCGACGGGTTGCGGTAGCGTGCCTGCTGTTTGCGGCGGCCGAGGCGTTGCAGATCCGCCTGCAGGGGTTGCAGGCGTTGCCATCACAGTTTGTGGAGATGATACCATACGTGCTGACGATCGTCGCGCTCGCTGGATTGGTGGGGCGAGCGACTCCGCCGGCCGCGTTAGGCAAGGTGGCTGAGTGATCCTGCAGGATATCGGCCGGGTGATGGAATCGCCCGCTGTGCGCGTGGGGATCGGCGTGATCGCGCTTGGCCTGGTCTTCGTCATGGCTCGCGAGCTGCGAAAGATACCGGCTCGCCTGTTCGCTCTGATGGGGACGGCGTTTCTGGACATGGTTGGCGTGCTCATGGTCATCCCGTTGCTGCCTTTTTACATCCAGCGGCTTGGCGGCGACGGCATGTACATCGAGCTGTTCGGCCGCTCGTTCAACATGGGCATCGGTCTGATCACGGCGATCATGGTGAGCGCGTTCACGGTAGCGCAACTCGTGAGCGCACCGATCTGGGGTCGTTTTTCGGACAAGTTCGGCAGACGGCCCGCGTTGCTCGTCGCGTTAGGCTCGTCGGCCCTGGCGTACCTCGTTTTTGGCTTTGCGAACACGCTTTGGTTATTGCTGCTGTCGCGCATCGTGCAGGGGGCTGGCGGAGGCACCGTAGGCGTTCTTCAGGCGTACGTCGCCGACTCGGTGGAGCCGACGCAGCGCGCGAGAAGTCTGGGATGGTTGTCCGCCGCGACCAATCTCGGTGTCGCGTTAGGCCCGGTGGTTGGCGCGTTTGCCGTGACCATCGGCGATGCTGGAATCTCTCGCGGGCTGCCGACGACCATCGGCCATGCGATGCCGGGCATTGTTGCGGCGATCATGTGCGCGGCGTCGGCCGTCTTTGCGTGGAAGTTTTTGCCCGAGTCGCGAGCGGAGCATCATCCGCACGGCGAGCGCAGAACGTCTCGTCAGGCACTCCTGCGCGTCATCTCGCACAGCGGTGAGGCGTCGTCGCGGCTAATCTGGATCTACGCGATTACGATGGGTGCGTTTAACGGTGTGACCGCGGTTCTCGCCCTCTTCCTCGCGGTGCGCTTTCAAGTGACCGAAAAGACCATCGGTTACTTCTTCATGTACGTCGGCGCGATCTCGGTTTTTACACGCGTGCTCCTGCTCGGCAAGGCCGTAGACCGATTCGGGGAAGCGCGCCTTTCGCGGTTCGGCATGGTGTTGCTTGCGATTGGCCTCGGTGGAATGCCACTCGCAAAGAACCTTTGGGCGCTGGCGTTTTTCGTCGCGATGATCCCGTTAGGCACGGCGTTCACGTTCCCTTGCGTGACGGGTCTCCTGTCGCGTGTGATCGCGAGCCACGAACGCGGGCTGTACATGGGTCTGCAGCAGACGTTCGGCGGCGTTGCGAGAGTCGTGGCTCCACTGTGGGCGGGTTTTGCCTTCGACCGACTCGGCGTGGGTGTCCCGTTCTACACGTCGGCCGTCGTCGTACTGGCGACAATTTCTCTGGGCCTGGGCCTCGATCAGTACGCACGACGCGAGTAGGAAGCCCGCTTGAGGTTCTGAACCTCTACGCGCGTCGCGCATGCTGGTCGCGCGTTGGGCGAGCGATATAATTGCTGTACCCAAACCGCCGCGGACGTCGGATGCTGGTTCGTGCTTTCAGTCTCGCCGCTCTTATCGGATCCGTCGGCACTCTGCCCGTTAGGCGCGACGCGACTAGCGACAGGATCATCATTCGCCGGCACGACGTCCCTGATAGCGCCTACGTTGAGCGTGGGCGCGGCTTCGAGTCGCTCACCCATCTGTATCTCCCGACGCCGAAGGGGGCAGCCGACGGTGAGGGCACGTTGATTGCCCCGCGCTGGGTGCTCACAGCGGCGCACGTCGCTCGAGAGGTCCGGCCCGGGCACCTCGTCACCATCGGCGCTCGCCAAATCGCGGTGGACTCCATCGTGATTCACAGCGACTGGACCGACGGCGGACCGCACGATCTGGCGGTGCTGCGGTTGGCAAGAGCGTCAGACGTTAGGCCGGCTCGGCTTTATCGCCAATCCGACGAACGTGATCGTGTCGTAGTGCTGGTCGGCTATGGCGACTTCGGAACCGGCAAATCGGGTCCCGAAGGAAACGACCGGCGCGTCCGGGGCGCGACGAATCGCATCGATGAGGCCACGGATCTTTGGCTGAAGTTCGCATTCGATTCGGCAGGCCACCCGCGCACCACGCCTTTCGAAGGCGTGAGCGGCCCCGGTGACAGCGGTGGGCCCGCGTATCTGGATGGTGCAAGCGGCGAAGTACTCGTCGGTGTTTCATCCGGGCAGAGCACTCGAGGCGCGGGCGGACCCGGCCGCTATGGCGTGGTAGAGTATTATGTTCGCATATCGCGTTACATCTCCTGGATCGAAGGCATAACGGGGTCGCTCGCCCATTGACGTCGTTAGGCTCAACCCCCACTGACCATGCATTGCCGAGTCGCGTTGTCTCTCGTCTTGTTCACGACGTCCGGTCTACGTGCGCAGGCTGCGTACCCCGGACGCAGCTGGGCGACCGCCGAACCTCGAGCTGTGGGGCTCAATGCGGCTGTCCTCGATAGCATCGATGGCGAGATCAAGGCCGGACGCTACGGCTACGTCGACCGTTTTGTGGTGATCCGCAACGCACGCCTTGTATACGACAAGAGCTACACGCATGACTACGACTCGGTTTACGCGGACTCGGCAAAATCGAGCAGCATGCTCAACCCGCACCACCTAACGGGCGCGTACAACTACTACCACCCTTGGTGGCATCCGACGTATCGCCGGGGCGACCTGCACACGCTGCAGTCGGTGACGAAGACGATCACGTCCGTTGTAATCGGCACGGCGATCCAGCGCGGCGAGTTTCCGAGCCTCGACACGAAAGTCCTCTCGTTCTTCGACACGACCAAGGTCAAGAACATCGACGACCGCAAACGCCGCATGACGATCAAGCACCTGCTCACGATGACCGGCGGTTTCGACTGGAATGAAAACCTGCCGTACGTCGATCCGCGCAACGCGGCCGTGAACATGGAAGCCAGCTACGACTGGGTGCAGTTCACGATCGACAGGCCGATGGAGCGCGAGCCGGGAACGCAGTTCAACTACTCGAGCGGTGAAACGCAGCTCCTGGCGCACATCTTTTGGAAGGCGACCGGCATCGACATCGAAGAGTACGCGGCGCGGCACCTCTTCGGACCGTTAGGCATCGACCGCTGGCACTGGAAGCGCACGCCCATGGGCATCATCGACACCGAGGGAGGACTCTACCTCGAGGCGCGGGATCTGGCGCGCGTGTGGTATCTCTTCATGAAGAATGGAAGCTGGCACGGGAAGCAGCTCGTACCGGCGGACTGGGTAAAGCAGTCGACGACACCGCACGTGCGCGTTGCTGCTGCGCCTAACGCGCCAAGCTACGGATACAAGTGGTGGCTCTACCAGAATCCGCTGGACACCGCAAAGTTCATCTGGTCCGGCTCCGGCTTCGGTGGCCAGCTCCCGATGGCGATTCCGGAACTCGACCTCATCATCGTCTTCAACGGTTGGAATATCCTGCCAGGACGGCCCGGGCTGCCGCGCGCGCGTGTGGTGGAGCGAATTCTGCGCGGCGTTTCGCGGCAGTAATGGCTGCAGTCTAGCTGGTGCCTAACGGGTATAACGATGAGCCAACGTGCGCAGCGCGACGGCGACGCACGTCGTCGATTGT
>JBFMFA010000053.1:0-10805 GCA_040753195.1 Gemmatimonadota bacterium
CGGGGCGGATGGACCCGATCTTATCCTCCATATGCAGCACTTTTGCGTTCACGGACGTGGCCGCCTTGAGGGATTGCAGCGGAGACACGCCGTAGTCGACGAGGATTTCGAGCTCGCGCGCATTGTCACCGTGTGCGAAGACACCGACGTCGCTGCCATTGCACAGCGTGACGCCGGCGGCAACGGCCGCCTTGATGCTGGCGCGCTTTTCGGCTAAGCGCGCGGGCTCCGGGTCGACGCCCTTTTTCCACCCTCGGTATTGAGAGACCGCGTCTCCCGCCGCGACGGTCGGACACAATGCCACGCCGCGCTCGGCCATGAGCTTGAAGACCTCGGGCGTTCCGCCATCGCCGTGGTCGATGGTCTCAACGCCGGCCAACGTCGCGCGCCGCATGCCTTCCGCGGTGGCGGCGTGCGCTACGACGGGTCGGCCACTCGAGCGTGCTGTTTCGACGATTGTCTTCAGCTCGTCGACGGAGAACGTGGGCCGCGCTTCCCCGTTAGGTCCCCAGCGATAGTCCGCGTACACCTTGATCCAGTCGGCGCCATGACCGATCTGGTCACGTACGATGCGCGTTAGGCTTTCGACCCCGTCGGCTTCTTCGGCCCCTTGAGGTACGGCCCATTCGGACGCGAACCCTTTGGGACCGTAACTTCCGCGCGCGACAATCGCTCGCGTCGTGATGACGAGCCGCGGACCTGGGATGATTTCCTGCTCGACGGCCTGTTTCAGGCCGACGTCGGCGTACCCAGCGCCTTCGGTGCCAAGGTCGCGCAACGTCGTGAACCCAGCCATGACGGTCGCACGCAGATGGTTCACGGCCCGCACGACTCGCAAGGCGGTCGATTCGTGCAGGACCTGGTCGTCCCAGGACGTTTCGTTGTACGGATGCAGGAGGACGTGTGAGTGCGCGTCGATCAGCCCCGGGATGAGGGTCGTCCCTGGGAGGTCGATGACCGTAGCGCCGCGCGGTGTTTGTACGTCCGCTGGCGCGCCAACGGCGACGATGCGCTGGCCGGTGACGAGCACGATCGCGCCTTCGCGCGCGCGATCGCTCACGCCGTCCCACACGCGCGCCGGTCGCAGGACGTACGAGGGAGTGGGTCCGTTCTGGGCGCCGAGCGCTGATCCGACGGTCAAGCCTAACGCCAATAACGCGGCAATGCGTGGCTTCATGGTTTCGGTCCGATCGCCGGCGAGGAAAGTGGAGTGGTCAATGTCGGTACGTCGGTGACGCCGCCTGATACGATGAACGCCATGACGTCCGAGCTGCTGGCGGCCACGCGTTCCACGTCGCGGCCGGGGACGAGCAGCAGACTTCCCGCGAAGTTGTAGGACTGAGGGAAATATACGCCGACAAAATCTTCCAGCCCGAGCTTGGCGAGCGACTTCTGCGTGACGAAGCCTAACGCACGTGCCTGGCCGCCGGGGATGATCCGCACGGCGACAGGTTGGTCGAAGCGTCGCTTCTCTCCGACGAATGCGTTCACGAGATCCTTTGTCGAGGAGTAAAGAAAGCGCACGAACGGCAAGCGCTCGAGCAGCCGGTCGAACATGCCGAGGAACGAACGCGCGAGGAAGGTGGATCCGACGAACCCGACGAGCGTGATGAGCACGATCGTGAGCAGGAATCCGAGCCCGGGAATGGTGAAGCCGAGCCATCCGTCGATGGTCTGGAAGATGACGACGCAGATGTAGACGGTGATCGCGACCGGAGCGATGAACACGAGTCCGCGCAGGAAATATCCGATGATACGTCGCATGCGTTAGGTGGCGTCCAGAGTCACCGGCAGGCCGGCCGCCTGCCATGCTGCATAGCCCCCTTCCATATTGGCGACGTTGCTGATGCCGTGTTTGAGCAAGAGGCTCGCGGCGATCGCCGACCGCCCGCCGGTCGCACAGGTCAACACGACCTGGCGATCGCGAGGCAGCTGCTGCACCTGTTCGGCGAGCCTGCCTAACGGGATGTGCCGCGATCCGCTGATGTGGCCCATGCGCCACTCATCGGCGTTGCGCACGTCGATAACCGTCGCGCTGCCAGCCTGCACGCGTCGCGCGGTTTCTGTCGCGGTCACCATCGCAACGGTCTGATTCGCCGGCAGTGACGCGCTATCGAAGACGTCAGGTCCAAACCAGCCGCGTACGTTTTCGATCCCTATCAAATGGAGCTCCCGCGCCGCAGCCGAAGCGACCAAATCACCATCGTCTCCGGCGATGAGGTACGTGTCGCCCTCGTACGGGAGGAGCCAACCGGCCCGCGCCACAAAGGAGGTGTTGAGCGGGAGGTTGAGCGTGCCGGGAATCCCGCCGCGCGCGAATGACGCCGTCGGCCGGAGATCGACGACAAACGCCCCCCGGGCCATGACCTCCGGGAGCACGCTCGCTGCCTGACGAGCCGGTGCGGACAGCGACGTCAGCGGCGACGGACCGGCGCGATTGACATGCTTCATGCGCCCGAAGTACGGCGGCGGATCCGACTGCGTCTCCAGCACTTCCTGTACGAAGGCGTCGGCATCGCGTATCTGGAGCGCCCAGTTCGAGAGCTTCTCGTAGCCGAGCGTCGAGGTAGGAACGGCGCCTAACGCTTTGCCGCAGGCGGATCCCGCGCCATGGCCCGGCCAGATCTGCAGATGGTCCGGATACGCATTCGCAAAGCGCTGCAGCGAGTCGAACAGCTGGCGCGCATTGTCGCGCATGGTGCCGACGATTCCAGCGGCGCGCTCCAACAAATCCGGACGTCCCACATCGCCCACGAAAATGAAATCACCCGTCAACGCGCCCATGGGTTGATTCGACCCCGCGGTGTCGGTGATGAGAAACGTTAGGTGCTCCGGTGTGTGGCCGGGCGTGTGCACGACACGGATCTCCACCTTGCCTAGTCGGAAGACCTCGCCGTCGTGGAGGAGCGTCGCACCGTCTTCTTGTGCGAAGGCGTACTGCCAATCCGACCCACCCTCGGCCGAGAGCAGCAATTTCGCCCGCGTGCGCTTCGCCAGATCGCGCGACCCAGAGACATAGTCGGCATGGATGTGCGTCTCGGTGACGTGCGTGATCCGAAAGGACTGCGCCGCGGCGGTACTGAGGTAAGGCTCGAGATTGCGGTTGGCGTCGACGACGAGCGCTTCGCCCGTCGCCTGGCAGGCGATCATGTAGCTGGCCTGCGCCAGGCCATCGTGATAAAATCGCTGAAGAAACACGACGCTAATAATGTCGCGCGGCGAGTCACGCGAGCAATTCGCCCCTGCGCCGCGTATTCTGGCGTTCGACCCTTCGCCGCTCACGCGGCACGACCAAGGTGGTAATCCCATGAAACGATCGGCACTTCTCGCTGCGTTCGTCGCCGTTGCAACGACAGCCACGGCGCAGACGGCCAAGAAGACGCTTACCCAGGATACGTACGATCTCTGGCGCACGATTTCAGGTGCCACATTGTCGCCAGATGGTCGCTGGGCAGCGTATACGCTGTCGCCGGTTGTGGGTGACGGCGAAGTGGTCGTGCGCGCGACGACCAGTGCCACGGAATACCGCACCGCGCGGGGATGGACGGGCCGTCCGATCAACAATGTGACGGCGGACTCGCCATTTGTCGCACCGCCGGCGTTCTTTAGCGGCGATGCGCGCTTCGTTGCCGTGCTGGCGTACGCCCCGCAAGCCGACTACGACGCGGCTCGGCGCCGGCGCGCGCGACCGGCGGATCAGCCGAAAAACCGGCTCGTCATCGTTAGGCTGTCCGATGGCCAGATCACCAACATCGCGCGGGTGCGCGGATTCCGCATGCCGCGCGAATCGACGCGATGGCTTGTATATCACATGGAAGCGGATTCCGCCACGGCGCCAGATTCCGCAAACCGCCGTGGCCCGCGCCGGAAAGATCCGGGTTCGGCGCTGGTGATTCGCGAGCTGGAGAGTGGCAATGAATCGCGCATCGCCGACGTCTCGAGCTACGTCGTCGACGACAGCGCCCGCTGGGTCGCGTATGCCGTCTCCTCACGCGGTGGGACGGAAGACGGTGTGTATCTGCGCGCGCTTGGCGGCGAACAGGTGACTCCCGTCCTGCGCGGCGAAGGGAACTACAAGCAGCTCGCGTTCGATCGTGCCGGCACGCAGCTCGCGTTTGTCAGTGACAAAGATGAATTCGGCCGCGAGAAAGCGAGGTATGCTCTGTACTACGCGACCACACGAGCACCAAACGCGACGCCCGTGGCCGCGACGCTGGATGGCATGGCGCCGAGCGACCGTGGGAACGTGAGTTTTTCGCGCAATGGTGCGGCCATCGTGTATGGCGTTGCGCCGCCGCCGCTGGATTCCATCCCGGCTGATTCGTTGGCTGACAAAGCTGTCTTCGACTTGTGGCACTGGAAGGATGCGCGCCTGCAGCCGCAGCAGCTGCGTGAGGTGGGCCGTGACCGCAACCGTACGTGGACGAGCGTATACCACATCGGCACGAAGACGGCCGTTCGCCTAACGAACGACTCCACGCCCAACGCGACGCTGAGCGACGACGCCCGCACGGCTCTGGCGGTGACGAACGTCCCCTACGCGATCGAACAGATGTGGGGTGAGGGCGGCACCGACGTGATCGTCATCGACGTCGCCAACAACAAGCGCACGCGCGTCGCCCAGAAGCTCGAATTTGGTGCCCAGCTGTCGCCGGGCGCCAAATACGTGACCTGGTTCGACGATGCGCGTTGGCACAGCTACTCCATTGCGACAGGCAAGGTGGTGGACCTGACGGGGGCGATCAGCGGAGCCCGTTTCGACGACGAAGAGCACGATTCGCCGTCTACACCCGGTCCGCACGGGCTCGGGGGATGGACGCGCGACGACCGCAGCCTGCTGGTTTATTCGCGCCACGACATCTGGGAAGTGGATCCTGCCGGTGTGCGGCCAGCGCGCATTGTCACCGATTCGTTAGGTGCGCGCACCCAGCGCGAATTCCGCGTCGTCGATCTCGATCCCGAGGATCGCTTCATCGACCCGAGCCAGCCGCTGCTCCTGCGTGGCTTCGACACGAAGAAGAAAACGGCCGGCTTCTATCGCGACCGGCTCGACGGCAACACGCCGCCGGAGCGGATCGTCGAAGCCGATGCTGCGTTCGGCAATCCGCAGAAGGCGCGCAAGAGCAGCCAGCTACTCCTGACGCGCTCCACGGTGAGTGAGTTCCCGAATCTCTGGACGGGGACGAGCTTCGATCGGCTGAGCAAGATCAGCGACGCCAATCCGCAGCAGTCGCAGTACCTCTGGCCGAGTGTGGAACTGGTCGAGTGGATCAGTAGCGAAGGTGTACCGCTGCAGGGTTTGCTCTACAAACCCGAAGGCTTCGACGCGTCGCGCAAGTATCCCATGGTCGTGTATTACTACGAGCGCCTATCGGACAACTTGCACCAGTATCATGCGCCGACCGGCCGTAACGTGGTGAACCCGTCGGTATACACCTCGTTAGGCTATCTCGTCTTCTTCCCGGATATCGTGTACAAGCCGGGCTGGCCGGGGCCGAGCGCGGTATCGGCGATCGTTCCCGGCGTGCACTCACTCATCGCGAGGGGTTTCGTCAACCCGAAGGCAGTGGGGATCGCGGGCCAGTCGTGGGGTGGGTATCAGTCGGCGTATGTCATCACGCAGACTGGTATGTTTGCGGCCGCGGTGCCTAACGCGCCAGTGGCCAACATGACCAGCGCGTACGGCGGCATCCGTTGGGAGAGCGGCATCGCGCGCCCCTTCCAATACGAAAAGACGCAGAGCCGCATCGGCGGGTCGTTGTGGGAGTACCCGGTTCGCTTCATCGAGAATTCGCCGCTCTTCCACCTCGATCGTGTCACGACACCGGTGCTCTTCATGCATAACGACGCGGACGGCGCGGTGCCGTGGTACCAGGGGATCGAGCTCTTCGTCGGCCTCCGCCGGCTCGGCAAAGAGGTCTACATGGTGAACTACAACGGCGACGGCCATAACCCGCGCAAGCGTGCGAACCAGAAAGACATCGACATGCGCATGCAGCAGTTCTTCGGCAACAAGCTCAAAGGCGAGCCGGCGCCGGAGTGGATGCTCCGCGGGATTCCTGCGCTTGAAAAAGGTCGCGACCAGATTGCGCCGAAGGCGACGAGTACCTCACCGATCCCCGAGAGTCAGCGACAGTAGGGAGTGTTCAGGAACAGCCAAAAAGACGCGGGCTGATGTACTACGACGCCCGGATCGCGCGCACGTCGAGAACTCGAGGGTTGTCGGCTGGTGGGCCAGCTTCAACAGCACCGACTACCGCTCTGACCATTTGGTTGATCGTCACGAGCCCGGCGCGGCGCGCGTTCTCGCGCAGCGACGGCACCAGCTCGGCGATTCCGTAAAGCGGCAGTAGCGCGATCGGCCACCAATGGCCGGGGCCCAGCACGTACCACGGCCGCAACATCGTCGCCTTGAGGCCGGCGTCGCGGATCATCTGCTCGCCGCGGACGCGCACGCCCTGATACGCCTGCATGACGCCGACCGGGTGCGCGACGGACAGATAAATGAAGTGCTGTACCCTGGCTTCCACGGCGGCACGGACACTTTCGCGCGCCGAAACGAAATCGACGTTCTCGAACTCGGCGACTTTGGACGGACCCGGATGCGGTGTGCCGACCAGCTGAAGGAACGTGTCGGCGGGCTCGATATGCTGCGCAAAGGTCGCGGCCTTCAGCGCGTTACCTAACGCGACATCGCAGCCGATCGGCAGCTTCCCGCGCGAGGCGGGTCGCGCCAGAGCGCGCACGCGATGCCCGCGCTGCAACAGGGCTGCGATGACGCGAGTGCCGATGTAGCCGGTACCGCCGGTGACAAAAACGAATCGCTTCACGTCGTGACACACATTCGAGGTGCCCACGTCAACTACGCACGAAATTCATGGCCGGATTGGCGCGCGGGCGGCCGCGAGCGACCGGCGACGCCGCCTAACGAGGGCCCAACGGGGGTCGCGGCGCCTCGCCGCGCCGTGCCGAAGCGCCGCCGCGGCCGCCAAGGATTTGTTGACGGCGTGCAATGTCCCTATTTTCTGCACATGGCTACATCGCAGCTCACACCACCTGCCGCCGTTGAGACGCAGACTCCCGACTGGACCGTCGAGAAAGCGAAGGCGCTGTACAACATCGACGGGTGGGGCGCCGGCTTCTTCGACGTCAATGAAGCCGGACACGTGATCGTCCGTCCGGATCCCGTACACCCAGAGCTCAACGTCGACCTGCTCGAGCTCGCGCATGACCTGGAAGAGCAGGGTATCGCGTTGCCTGTTCTGCTGCGCTTCTCCGACATCCTCAAGACGCGCATCTCGCAACTGAGCGAGCGCTTCGAAAATGCCATGCGCGAGTTCGAGTTCACCGGCGCGTACACCACGGTTTATCCGATCAAGGTCAACCAGCAGCGTCACGTCGTCGAAGAGATCATCCGCTACGGCGCGGCCCACGGTGTGGGACTCGAATGTGGCTCCAAGCCCGAGCTTCAGGCCGTTCTCGGCCTGTCGGAGTCGCGCGACCAGTTGATCGTCTGCAATGGCTACAAGGACGAGGAGTTCATGCGCCTCGCCCTGATGGGCCAGAAGCTGGGCCATAACGTCTTCATCGTCCTGGAGCAGCTTTCGGAGCTCGACGTCCTGCTGCAGGCGGCGGACGATCTCGGCGTCAAGCCAAACGCCGGGTGCCGCATCAAAGTCACCAGCGAAGGCGCGGGGCGCTGGGCTGAATCTGCCGGCGACAAATCCAAGTTCGGGATGAACGCGGTAGATCTGATGCGGCTCATCACGCGGCTGGAGTCGTTAGGCCGGATCGACATCCTCAAGCTCATCCACTTTCACCTTGGCAGTCAGATCACCGACATCCGAGTGATCAAGACCGCGCTCGGAGAGGTCGCGCGTTTCTATGGCGAGCTGCGCGCGATGGGCGTCGACATCACGCACGTGGACGTCGGTGGCGGCCTCGGCGTCGACTACGACGGCACCAACTCCACGTCGCATGCGAGCGTGAACTACACGCTGCAGGAATACGCGAATGACGTGATCTACACGCTGGCCGAGACATGTCGCGTCAAGAACCTCCCGATGCCGCACGTCATCAGCGAGTCCGGCCGCGCGCTGACCGCACACCACGCGATGCTGCTTCTGCGCGTCATCGACGTGGAATCGCAAGCCGATCCTGAGGTTCCGCAACTTACCAAGGACGACCAGGCATTGCTGCACGAGATGCTGGAAGACTACAGCACGTTAGGCAGAAAGAAGCTTCCCAAGCGCAAGATCAACGAGATCTACCACGACGCATCCTTCGACAAGGATCGCGCGCGTGATCTGTTCAACAGCGGCGTGTTGACACTCAAGGGACTTGCTACCGCGGAATCCATCTATTTCGCGACGATGAACCGCCTGGCGCACATCATCGTCGAGGACAGCCGCGGCGGGTACGGCGACATCATGAAGGACATCGAGTCGATTCTCGTCGACCGCTACTTCTGCAACTTCTCGCTCTTCCAGTCGCTCCCGGACCACTGGGCAATCGACCAGCTCTTTCCGATCATGCCGATCCATCGGCTCACGGAACGGCCGACGCGCCGTGGCACCTTGCAAGACATCACCTGCGACTCCGACGGCAAGATCGACAAGTTCGTCGGCGAAGAAGAAGGGCGTCCCAGCATGGAGCTGCACGCGTTCCGCGAGGACGAGGAGTACATCCTCGGCATCTTCCTAACGGGAGCGTATCAGGAGATCCTCGGCGACCTGCACAACCTGTTTGGCGATACAAACGCCGTGCACGTGCGCCTCGCCAATGGCAGCTACGAAATTGGTGATCTCGTCAAAGGCGATACCGTGACGGAGGTCCTGAACTACGTGCAGTACACGCCCACGGAGCTGCTCTCGACGTTTCGCCGCAAGGTCAGCGCGTGCTCCGACATATCCCGGCAAGAAGCCAACATGTTCATCGCGGAGTACGTCGCCGGACTCGAGGGGTATACGTACCTCGAGGGCGAAGCAGCACGGTAGAGCGGTCAGTGGTCCCCGATGTAACGCGTGGGCGTCAGAGCTATGAGGAGAGAGCCATCAGCTTGTAGCTCACTGTTTCAGCTCTCAGTGACTGTTTCTCAAGGCTGAAGCAGACAGCTGCACACTGATAGCTCTCCCCTGATAGCTCTCAGAAGCCCCGCACTAGTTGCGGATCACTGAAAGCTCAAAAACGCTCCGCGATTCCCTTCCAATTCACGACATTCCACCATGCTTTGATGTAGTCCGGCCGCCGATTCTGGTACTTCAGATAGTACGCATGCTCCCAGACATCGAGACCGAGGATGATGTCGCTCGCTGCGACGCCGTCCATGAGCGGATTGTCCTGGTTCGGCGTGCTCGTGATCGACAGGTTGCCATCCTTGCGAATGAGCCACGCCCATCCGGAGCCAAAGCGTCCCGTCGCGGCCGCCGCGAATTGGTCCTGGAACTTCGCGAAGTCGCCGAAGCTGCGTGACAGGGCGTTCGCCAACTGACCCGTCGGTTCACCGCCGGCGTTAGGTCCCATCCAGCGCCAGAACTGCGAGTGATTCCAGTGGCCGCCGCCATTGTTGCGCACGGCCGTGCGGATGTCATCCGGGACCTTGTTGATCCCTGACAGGAGGTTTTCCAGCGACTCGTCGTGTAGCGATGAATGTTTGTCCAGCGCGGCGTTCAGATTCGTCACGTAGGCCTGGTGGTGCTTGCCATGGTGGATCTGCATCGTCTGCGCGTCGATATGCGGTTCCAGGGCATCGAATGCGTATGGCAGGGCGGGTAGAGCGTGCGGCATTACAGGTTCTCCGTGTGGTTCGTGCAGCGTGCGTTTGCGCTCGCAATACATGACAAGCGTCCGTAGTTCCCAATCAATCGGCACAAGGCACCACGCGCAATGATCGCGGGAGGGTGCTGGCGACCTCGCGCATTGCCGAAGCCGTCGCCGCGGTCTACACTGCGGCCGCGATGAGCCGGCCAGCGCTGGACCCACACGTCTACGTACTGCGACACACGCACTGGGATCGCGAGTGGTACCATCCAGCGGTCGTGTTCCGCAAGCGGTTGGTTGACCTCGTCGACGATCTCCTCGGCGAATCGCCTAACGTGCCGTTCCTGCTCGACGGTCAGGCGATCGTTCTTCAGGACTACCTCGCCGTACGGCCGGAGCGTGCCGCGGACGTCGCGAGCGCTCTGCAAAACGGCCACATCGAGGCGGGCCCATGGTTCGTGCTGCCTGACGAGTTGATCCCGGGCGGCGAGGCGCTCGTGCGCAACCTGCTTGCGGGTCGCCGCGTACTGCGCTCACTGCGCGCCACGGCGCCTGACGTGCTGTACTGTCCGGATTCGTTCGGGCATCCTGCTGCGCTGCCTACGATCGCCGCGGGGTTTGGATGCCCGACGGTGATTCTCTGGCGCGGCTACGGCAGCCGTCGCTTCCCGCGCGGCGATGCGGTTTACTGGTCGGCGCCGAGTGGGGAGCGTGTTGTGCTGTTCCACCTTCCGCCCGCCGGCTATGAGTTCGGTTCCAACCTCCCCGCGGACGACATTGGAGCGCGCGAACGCTGGCACGCGATGCGTCGCGTGCTTGAACCTCGCTCGGCGTTAGGCGTATGGCTCGTGCCTAACGGCGCGGATCATCATGCGCCGCAACGCGAGGGAGAACGCGCCATCGCGGCGCTTCGCCGCGCTGTCGCGCCGCTTCCCCTGACCGTAGGAGGTCTGAGCGAATTCGGCGCACTCCTCCTGCGACGCGCGGGTGGTGTCGATCTGCCGTCCGTGCGCGGTGAGTTGCGCGATTCGTACGGCTACACCTGG
>JBFMFA010000054.1:0-10618 GCA_040753195.1 Gemmatimonadota bacterium
GTACACCAAACCGATGGCTTTGGACACATCGACAGAATTCTTGTCCAGCGCACCGGCCGCCGCCTGGAACTCAGCCTGACGACCACCTAACGCGGAACCAGTGGTGGCGGCGGCGAGATACACGTGCTCCGACAACAGCGTGTTGAGCTTTGCCTTGAGCATGGCGACTGTCATCGTCGAACCGCTGTTCGACGCATGCGACATCGATTGTGCATTGACTGTGGTAGCGCTCAGTGCGACGATGGCGCCGAGTGCGACGTGACGGAACGTGCGAATCATGGTGATGCTCCCTAACGAGTGATGGTGATTGTGCCGCGCATGAACTGATGGCGGTCGCAGAAATACGTGAACGTCCCCACGCGATCGAACGTGCGTTCAGCGGTAGCGCCGCGCGTCTTCAGCACCTTGTCGAACTTTGCATCGCGTTCTGACGGCGTACCCGCTGTGACGGTGTGCTCGATCTCATCCTGATTCGTCCAAACGACCTTCGTTCCGACGCTGATGCGCACCGTGTCCGGCGAAAACTGAAACGTGTGGATCTCAACGGTTCTTGCCGACGGTGACTGCGCCGGCAGCTGGGTTGCGGCGCAAGCAGCGGCAAATGCGACGATAAGGCGCATCGGGGGCGAATGGTTGGAACGATGTACGGGATTAACTCCGGAACTGCTCATGCTACGCCGGGCATGCGCGACTGGATTGGCCGAAACAAATGCGGCAACCTTTTCGTTCCCCCCAGTGTCTGAGTAGAACAATTGGGGGGTTCATGGCCGACACGCTGCCACTGCTGAAAGGGACACTCGACATCCTCGTGCTCAAAGCGCTCAGCTGGGCGCCGATGCACGGCTTCGAAATCGCGTCGTGGATCGAAGGCCGGTCCAGCGGCTCCATCGACGTGGATGACGGGGCGCTGTATTACGCCCTGCATCGCATGGAGGAGCGCGGCCTCATCGCGTCGGAGTGGCGCCTCACAGACAATAATCGGCGGGCGCGCTACTATAAGATGCGCCCGACGGGCAAGACGTACTTGCGCACCGAGGGAGCGAACCTCGCTCGTTATGCGCGCGCGCTCACCGAGATCCTCGCGCCGAGCGAGGTCTGATCGTTATGTCGTCGTGGCGCCTCTTTCAACGCACGTGGTCGCGGCGTCGCAGCGCTCGCAGCGAGATGCGCGAAGAGCTGGCGTTTCATCTTCAGGCGCGCATCGACCACCTCGTCGCCCGCGGATTCACGCAGGAGGCGGCACGTGCAGAAGCCCTGCGCCGCCTGGGACAATCACTGGCCGATGCCGAGCGCACGTTAGGCGCTTCGGCAGAACGTAAAGAACGGAGACTCGACGTGCGGGACAGAACTCTGGATTTCTTCGCCGATGTTCGCTACGCGATTCGCGGGCTGCTGCGCCGCCCGGGCTTCACAGTCATCGCAATACTGACCCTGGCGATCGGCATCGGCGCCAATACGGCGATCTATTCGGCCGTCGACGCGCTGCTACTGCGTTCGCTTCCGTTCCGCGATCCCCGTCGCTTGATGGACATCGTGCAGACCACGGATAACTCCGGAAGTCAGGTTTGGTCCCACCCGAAGTATCAGTTCTTCCGTAATGCACAACGCAGCTACGCGACTCTTGCGCTGCACGCGGAGTCCCCGACGACGCTCACGGGGACGGACCCTGAACGCATCGGCATCGAGGAAGTCACCACCGAATATCTCAGGACGCTGGGGGTTCGCGTGGCGCTAGGCGCTGACCTGCCGGCGGAGCTCGACCGCGGTCCGGGTGCGCGCCGCGTGGCGCTCATCAGCGATGCGCTCTGGCAACGGCGTTTCAACGCGGACCCCAACGTCGTTGGTCAGTCACTCACGCTCAACAACACGCCTTGGGAAATCGTCGGCGTACTTCCACCAGCATTTCGCGGGCTCTCCGGCAACGCCGAGGCGATCGTGAACCTCAGCGCGCGCGATGCGGAGTCGTTGAACGAAGCGTGGTCGCTTGAATTCTCCCTCATCGGCCGCCTCAAGGACGGAGTGTCCGCAGAGCAGGCGCACGCCGAAGCGCTGCTGATCGGTCCGCGTATTTACGAAGCGTTTCCAATGAAGGACGGCACGCTGACGACGAGCAAAGAGCCGCAACGCTGGAGCGCGGCCGCGCGCCCGCTCGATACGATCCGCGTCGCGTCCGGGCTGCGACGTTCACTCCTCGTCCTGTTCGGCGCCGTTGGCCTCGTGCTGCTCATCGCCTGCGTGAATCTGGCTAACCTGCTCATTGCTCGCTCCCTGGCGCGGCGGCAGGAAGTCGCGGTTCGACTGGCCATCGGCGCGGCGCGTGGACGACTCGTTAGGCTACTGGTCACGGAGAGCGCCGTCCTCGCCACACTCGGTGGCATCGCAAGCCTAGCCGTGGCGTACGGCGGGACGCGTGTGCTCAGCGCCATCAATCCACAAGCCACGTTGCGCGTGCAAGGACTGCAGGGCGGGATCGGCGCTATCGGCTTTGAAAGCATTCATCTCGATGGCAACGCACTGCTGTTCACGTTCGCGGCCACGGTGCTTGTCGGCTTCCTGTTCGGACTCCTGCCAGCCTTGCGCGCGACGCGTGCCGACCTGACGCAAGACCTCAAAGACGGCAGCGCGGCAGCGGGAGGCACGCGACGAAACGTCGGCGTGAGCCGCCGCGCGCTCGTGGTGACGGAAGTGGCCCTCGCGCTGGTCCTGCTGGCGGGATCGGGACTAATGATCCGCAGCCTCGGCAACTTGTTAGGCGTCGATCCTGGTTTCGACGGCAAGAATGTACTGACGCTGCGCATGAGTGTCCCCGCGGGCGTTGTTGCGCCGGATTCAATGCCCGGCTTTTACGAGGGACTGCAGGCAGCCGTCGCCGCCGTGCCCGGTGTGCAGCAGGTCGCGCTCGCCGACTGTCCGCCGCTGAACAATGGCTGCAACGGCACGATCATGACGTTTGCCGATCGTCCAAAGACCGCATCGGGCAACGCGATGGTCGGCGTGCATTGGGTGTCGCCGAGCTGGTTTAGAACGATGCGTGTGCCGCTGAAACGCGGTCGCATGTTCGCCGAAAGCGACCGGTTAGGCGGGCCGAAGGTCGTGGTGATCAACGAAGCTGCCGCGCGTGAGTATTTCAAAGGCGAGGACCCAATCGGCAAACGCGTGGCCGTGTACCAGGGAGGATTTCACACAGGCGCAGAAGTTATTGGTGTTGTGGGAGACGTGCGCTATGGAACGATCGATTCCACCGCGCGTCCCGATGCCTACATCTCATATGGGCAAGCGCGCGTGCCGCGCATGATGCTTTTCGTGCGCACCGCGGGTGATCCGACGGCATTAGCCGGGAGCGTGCGTGCCGCAATGCGTGCATATGCACCGCGCAATCCGATCTTCGACGTGCAAACGATGGAGAGTCGCGTAGCGACAGCGAGCGCGCAGACGCGCTTCAGCGCTATTGTGCTGGGACTGTTTGCCGGCATCGCGATGTCGCTCGCCGCGATGGGGATTTACGGCGTGATGTCGTTCGCCGTGGCGCAACGCACCCGTGAGATCGGAATCCGCATGGCGTTAGGCGCCGGTCGTCAGCGGGTGCTCACGCTCGTGGTGCGTGAAGGTGCGTTGCTCGCTGGAGTCGGCATGCTGCTTGGCTTCGCCGCGGCGCTTGCGTTGACGCGCGTTATGCAGTCGATGCTGTTCGAGGTGACGACGACAGACCCGTGGACGTATATCGCGATGGCACTGGTGCTGGCTGCTGCGGCGTTTATCGCGAGCTGGATTCCTGCGCGGCGTGCGGCCGGCGTTGATCCTATGATTGCTCTGCGCCGCGGATGAGAGTTGTGAGTTATCAGTAAAAGCTGAACGCAGAGAACGCAGAGGAGCAGAGAACGCAGAGCAAACAAGCGGACCGAAAAGCGGCAAGAAAAAACAACAACCACCAACCAACAACAAAAAACAACAACAGACCACAACCACACCAACAATAAGGATACGGACCGATCCTCAACCGACGTATGTTGGTCGCTACATCGGAGCGATCCGCGTCATCTGCGGCGTTTCCGCGTCATCCGCGAGCCCGCTTTCACTGAAAACTGTCAGCTCGGAACTCGCTCGAGAGTAATCTGCCTCGATCGATCCAGATCATCCAAAAACATCTGCTCAGCTTCCCGCGCGATGTTGGCGTCCTCGATAATCACATCGATCTCGTAATTGATCGCCACGCCCAATGGATTGAAGTCCGTCGACCCGATGCGCACCCAGCGCGAGTCGATCACGCTGGACTTCGCGTGCATCATTTCCCCCTCCCACTCCCACAACTTCACGCCATTGCGCAGGAGCCGGCGATAGAAACGAGTCGTTAGGCGACGCAGCCAGGGATGGTCGTAGCGGCTTGGCACCAGCACACGCACGTCAACGCCGTCGCGCGCCGCACCAGCCAGGGCCTCCATCTCACTCCACGACGGCATGAAATACGCGCTCGCGATCCAAATCGTCTTCTCTGCGGCAAGCGCCTGTAACTGCAACGCGCGCGATACGCGGAGTCGTAGCGGAACACCCTCGATGATGCCGACGAGCGATGGCGGATGAACCGCGGGATCGAAGTGCGCACCACGCGCGGCGCGGACGATATGTCGATGCTCGCGACGCCGTTTGCGGAAACGCATCCCGGCGCGCGCCCACATATCGTCGAATGCATCGGCGAGGTATCTGGCCGCCTCTCCCTCGATCCACACCGCGGTGTCGCGCCACGGCGAGCGCTTCTTCTTGAGCACGCCGCTCTGCCACTCGGCGCCGATCCCAAAACCGCCCGTCAGGGCCACGCGATCGTCGACCACCAACACTTTTCGGTGGTCGCGCGGTACTAGTCCGAACCAGCGGCGAAATCCGGGCGGATTGAAAAACACAACCTGGGCGCCGGCCCTAACGAGTGGCTCGAAGAAGCTGCGCGGCGCGCCCATCCGTCCGACCCAATCCAGCAAAACGCGCGTACGCACGCCACGCTCCGCTGCGGCTTTGAGAGCTTCCATGATCCGCTTGCCAAGCGCGTCGCGCCGGAAGATGTACATCTCGAACGCGACGCTTTCGGTCGCCGATTCGATCGCGCCGACGATTTCGTCGAAAAGCCGCCCCCCCTCGCGCAGGATGCGGACCTTGTTCCCTGACGACACGTCGGCTGCCGCGATGCGCCAGAGCGCGCGCGGAAAGCTCGGCCCCGGGACGCTCAACGGAGCGATATCCCGTGCCGGCACCAGCGCCGTCGAGGGACGGTCAGAAACCGAGGTCAAAGGCCGAAAAGTCAAAGGTCAAAGCGGACTAGCCTAGCCCTAGTCAGCAACATAGCGGCCAGGGCTTGCCCGTTAGTACCCGCTGTGGCGATATCACGCCCCATGCTGAACATCGATCTCACTGGTAAACGTGCGCTGGTGGCCGGCGTTGCGGATGATGCCGGGTACGGTTTCGCGATCGCCAAGGCATTCGCCGAGGCGGGTGCAAGCGTGTGCGTGGGAACCTGGCCGCCTGCACTGAACATTTTCAATAACCTGCTCGAGCGCGGCAAAATGGATGAGGCGCGCCGGCTGTCGCAGGGAGGGATGCTCCAGTTCGAGCGGGTTTATCCGCTGGATGCGGCGTTCGACACGCTAGCTGAGGCTCCGGACGACATCCGCAATAACAAGCGCTACAAGGACATCGGGGATTTCAGCATCGCGGGGCTGGCCGAGCGCCTAACGAGCGATTTCGGTACGCCGGCGTTCGACATCATGGTGCATTCGCTCGCCAACGCACCCGAGGTGAAAAAGCCGCTGCTGGAGGTGTCTCGTGCGGGGTACCTCGGCGCCGTGAGTGTGAGCGCCTATTCGTTGATTGCGCTGCTGCAGCGTCTGGGGCCGCTCATGCGGGCCGGTGGCTCCGTCGTCTCGCTCACGTACATGGCGAGCGAACGGGCGATCCCTGGTTACGGCGGTGGAATGTCGTCGGCCAAAGCCGCCCTCGAAAGCGATACGCGCACATTGGCGTTCGAAGTAGGGCGTCGATGGGGCATTCGCGTGAATACCATCTCCGCCGGACCACTGGCGAGCCGCGCAGCCAGCGCGATTGGCATCATCGAACGCATGGTAGAGTATTGCGCGGCGAACTCGCCGCTCACCGATGCGCTGACCGCGATGGAGGTCGCGAACGTGGCCGCCTTCCTGTGCTCCCCGTTAGGCAGCGGCATCACCGCGTCCACTGTATACGTGGACAAGGGATATCACGCGATGGGGATGGCGGTCGAAAGAGGGTAGTTGATAGGGGGCAGTGCGGACATGGCGTTAGGCGCGAACTGTGATCTCTCGACTACCCTCTATCAACTATCAACTATCAACTATGACTATTGCGTTCCGCGCCTCACGTTCGAATCGGGGACGAACTTGTACGGTACCTGAAGGACTTGGCGGACCGTTCGCCCCTGCTTCACTCCCGGTACCCACATGGTTTCACGTACAGCGCGCCGCACGCTCTCACCGAAGGCCGCGTGCGTGGTCCACACGATGTTGTAGCTCTCCATATCGACCGTGCCGTCGGCCTCCACCACGAACTCGACGAGCACTTCGCCTGGCGTGGCCGAGCGAAACAGGTCGTGTGGGTAGATCGGCACGACGCGTCGCACCGAATCGGCACGTGCGGGAACGTCGACTTGATCCGCAGTGAAAATCTGCAGGCTTTCCACCATACGCTGAATCTCGGCCGCGGCCGAGACGCCCTTCGGCCGTTTGCGCGAGCGGGGTTCACCCTGGCGCGACCAAATCACGATCGTGCCACAACTGGTGGTGGTCGTCGGTCCCGCGGTGAACTCGGACGGCAGAGCCGCGATACCAGTATAGATCTCCATCGCCTCGATCGACCGCGACGGGACGTTATCGATATCGAATTCGCCGGCGCCTAACGGCGATCCGTCGATCCAGACCAACGGTGGGCAACGTGCGCCGCGGAAGCGCAACGTCTGACGGCCGAAGCCTAACGGCTGCATCCTGATGCCAGGCACGGTGCGCAACAGGTCAGTCGTGTTCGCGGGGTTGCGCTTCTCGATTTCGTCGCGCGTGTAGTAGTGCCCCATGCCGCGGTCGCGGCGCTGATAAAACGACGCCAGACGCCCCGTATAGTGCTTCCCAAGAATCGTCACCGCCGCCAGGGCGACCGGCAACGGATCCAGCGAGATCGTCAGCGGAACGGTCTGTCCCGCCAGCACGTTGATGATCGACGTGTCAGGCTTGAAGCCAAGACGCCTAACGCGGATTTGCAGATCGCCAGCTGGAACGTTCTTGAGACGAAACTCCCCCGTCTCGTCCGTCTCGACACGCAGCTCGCTGCCGGGGATTGTCAGCTCGGCGCCGGCAACCGCGCGGCCGGATTGATCGTGCACCTTGCCGTTCACCGATCCGGTGGCAGGGCGTGTATCCTGCGCGCGCGCGATCAGCGCGTCGGCCGATGCGCCAGCCATACAGGCAACCGCCGTCAACCATCGAACCGGGCGCAGCGTGAGGAGCTGCCTCCGGGAATGCTTCACCGGGACCTCCAGTATCCTGCCCCACAAGAACATTGGGAGCAGGTCGAAATTGCGCAACAGGTCCATCGTTTTCGGACATACGTCGTTATCACTCTGGACGCATCACGCGCGAGGTTCCATGATGCTCCTCGCGAATACGTCGCGACATAACGACACCTGTACGTCACAACTGTTCCCCATGAAGATCCGCGTCCAATACTTCGCGATCATCGCGCTAGCCGCGCTAACCGTCTCCGCCGTTCAGCAGTCCGCACAGCCGCTACGCGGGTTTTCGGCGCAAAAGGCTGCGGCGCAACGTGATTGGGAAACGAAGTTCCGTGCTCTCCCCGATCGCGCGCTGATCGGGAAGTACATGGAGCGCCTCGCTTCTCGTCCCCACCACGTGGGTTCGCCGTGGGGGAAGGCGAACGCCGAATGGATGCGCGACCAGTTCCGCAGTTGGGGTTGGGAAGCAGAACTCGCCGAGTATCACGTTCTCTTTCCCACTCCGAAGGAACGCGTTCTCGAGCTGGTAGCGCCGACGCGCTTCGTGGCGAAGCTCGAAGAGCCGGTGATCCCGAGCGATCCCACCACTCGACAGAAGAGCGAACAGCTTCCGTCGTACAATGCCTTCTCGGGTGAAGGCGATGTGACTGGGCCGCTTGTATACGTGAACTACGGCGTCCCGGCGGATTACGAGGAACTCGAGAAGCGAGGCATCTCGGTTCGCGGCGCGATCGTGATCGCTCGTTATGGCGGATCCTGGCGTGGCATCAAACCGAAGGTGGCGGCGGAACGTGGAGCGATCGGCTGCATCATTTATTCTGATCCGCGCGACGACGGCTACTACCAGGGTGATGTTTATCCCGTCGGTCCGTGGCGACCGGCCGGCGGCGTGCAACGCGGGAGTGTACTCGACATGCCGGTGGCGCCTGGCGATCCGCTGACGATTGGAACGGGGGCCACTCGCGATGCGCCGCGGATCGATCGTGCTAATGCCGCGACGATCATGAAGATCCCGGTGCTGCCGATCTCCTATGGGGACGCGCAGCCGCTGCTCGCCGCGTTAGGCGGTCCGGTCGCGCCCGAGTCCTGGCGCGGTGCGCTCCCTGTCACGTACAAACTTGGGCCCGGTCCGGCGCGTGTGCACCTCAAGCTCTCGTTCAACTGGGATTTGGCACCAGCGTACAACGTGATCGCGCGCTTGCGTGGCTCCGAGTTCCCGGATCAGTGGATTGTGCGCGGCAACCACCATGATGGGTGGGTCAACGGCGCTGAGGATCCGATTGCCGGCATGGCGCCGGAGATGGAAGAGGCGCGCGCGTTAGGCGAGCTTGTGAAGCAGGGTTGGCGGCCTCGCCGGACGATCGTCTACGGCGCATGGGACGCCGAGGAGCCTGCCTTGTTAGGCAGCACCGAGTGGGCAGAGCACAACGGCGAGGAGCTGCGCCGCAAGGCCGCCGTGTACATCAATACTGACGGGAACGGCCGCGGCTACATCGGACTGGCGGGTTCGCATTCACTGGAGCGCTTCGCCAACGAAGTCGCCCGCGTCATCGACGACCCCGAGAGCAACGTTTCGGTGTGGAAGCGCGTGCAGGCGCGTATCATCCGGGACGGGTCCCCGGCACTGCGTCGTGAAGCGCGCGAACGCGCCGACCTCCGCATCGGCGCGTTAGGCTCCGGTTCGGACTACACGCCCTTCCTGCAGCACCTCGGCATCGCCTCGCTCAACGTCGGGTACGGCGGATCGGACGGCGGCGGCATTTATCATTCGGTGTACGACGACTTCAGTTGGTTCACACGGTTCAGTGATACGTCCTTTGTGTATGGGCGCGCACTAGCGCAGACCGTCGGCACCATGGTGATGCGTCTAGCCAACGCGGACGTGCTCCCATACGAGTTCGGGAACCTCGCCGAGACCATTCGTGGGTATGTGACCGAGGTGAAGGGTTTGCGCGATGACTTGGCGCAGCGCATCGCGGAGAAGAACCGGCAGATCGATGACCGTGTGTTTGAAGTGACGCAGGATCCGAAGCGCCCGGAAACGCTGCCGACAAAAGAGTCATTGGCACCGGCCCTCAATTTTGCGGCGCTGGACAACGCGGTGGACTCGCTCAGCCGCGCCGCGAATCGCTATGAGCAGGCACTGAGCAAGGCGTTAGGCAGCGCGACGACGTCGGACGGCGATGGGGCGCGCAGTGCTGCCGCGTTTAAAGAAGTGAATGATCATCTCATCGGCGCAGAGCGCATGTTGACGTCGATGGACGGGCTACCGAAGCGGCCGTGGTACCGTCATCTCATCTACGCACCGGGACTCTACACGGGCTATGGCGTGAAGACGTTACCGGGCGCGCGTGAGGCGATCGAATTGAAGGCATGGAGTGACGCGGAACGGGAGGTCGCGCGCATCGCTGTCGCGATCAACGCGACCGCGCGACACGTGGCCGATGCGGCGACACGACTCGCAGCGGTCTCTCGTTAGGACGGGCGCCGTTTTCACTCTTCCTCCTCGGCGACGCACGTCACGGCTACGTTGGCGCTGGCGCGGGTCTTGAGCTCCTTGTCGATGGGCTGAACCGCGGCATACACCTCGAACGTGCTTCCCTCGAAAAAGCCCGTGAGGCGCGCACCGGTGCGGCCCAGCAAATTCCCGGCCGTGTCACACTCGAGTGTAAACGTTGCTTCACCGACCGTGGCGCGGCGACGCATGACGACCTGCACGCGCTCGTCGAGCACAGCGTCGCCGACGATATCGTCCTCGAGAATCCTCACGTCGATTGTCCTGTCGCTGTTGCTGTCGTAGGGCCCGCTGAACTCGACACGGACCGTGAAGGTCGCCGAACCGCCCCTCGGCATCGAGGTTCTCGCCGGCAGGATGCTCACGAGCGACGGTTGAATGCCCGGCAGGTTAGAGATGCAGCGCGCGAAGAAGACCAGAAGCGCCACAATGACCGCCAAAACCAGCAGCCAGACGATGACCTGCGGCAGCGTGATCCCTCGGCGCCTTCTGGTGAACGAGTGTATCTGCATACGGACCTCTCCCTGCCAGAGCTACGTCGTTCGCGATGCCCTGGATTTCAGGAGCACAAGGCTTTCGGCTTC